>CATOOY010000096.1 GCA_951801995.1 uncultured Erysipelotrichaceae bacterium | reverse complement strand
AAATGAAGAAACTTATGCAGATTCTATCAATGAAAATAGAAAAATAAAAAAAGGAGTTATCTATGGAAAGTGCAAAAGAAATAGAAAGAAGTATTATTAAAAAATATAGAAAACAAATATGGGCACCTTTCATAAGAGCTGTAAAAGATTATAAACTGATAAAAGAAAAAGATAAAATAGCAGTATGTATATCAGGAGGAAAAGATTCATTTTTACTTGCCAAATGTATGCAAGAGATAAAAAGACATGGTAAAATGAATTTTGAACTTGTATTTTTAGTAATGGATCCTGGGTATACAGAAAAAAATAAAAACCAAATAATAGAAAATGCAAAAAAAATGGATATTCCAATACAAATAATAAAAAGTAATATTTTTGATGTAGTAACAAAAGAAGTAGAAGGAAGTCCTTGCTATTTATGTGCAAGAATGAGAAGAGGATTTTTATATGATAATGCAAGAAAATTAGGATGTAATAAAATAGCTTTAGGGCATCACCTAGATGATGTACTAGAAACTACACTTTTAAATATATTCTATGGAGGGGAGATAAAAACAATGCTTCCTAAATTACATAGTAAAAATTTTGAAGGTATGGAATTAATAAGACCCCTTTATTATGTGAAAGAAAAAGATATAATAGCATTTAGAAATTATCATAATCTTACCTTTTTAAATTGTGCTTGTAAATTTACAGAAGAAGTCCAAAATAAAGAAGAACTATCCAAAAGAAAAGAAATGAAAAAATTAATAGAATATTTTAGAAAAGAAAACAAACATATAGAAAACAATTTATTTAAATGTGTAGATAATATCAATTTAGATGCCATCCTAGGTTATAGAAAAGAAGGAAAAAAATATAGTTTTTTAGATAATTATGAAGAAGAATAATTTTAATATAAAAATATAGATAGAAAGTTTACTTTGTATGAAAGGATACAACAGAATGGATAAAATTCATTCTTTTTTTGTATATTCAAAATAGAAAGTTTCATAATAAAAATAAGGAAAAATAGGTGATAAAATGAAAAAAATATATGCTTTTCTTTTCCTTTTATATATACCCAATTTAGTTCTAGCAAAAGATTGTTGTGAAGATCATAATGGAAATTCAGGAACCTGTTCCTTAGAAGGAACCGTAGTCTGTAACGATGGATTTGTATGCAAAAATATTCCTTGTATTATTACAACACCAATTCCTAATATAGAAAAAGAACCAAAAGAAGATAAAAGAAAAACAATACCTAAAATATATGGATGTATAGATAAAAATGCAAAAAATTATAATAAAAAAGCAACAATAAATGATAATTCATGTATCTATTATCGATATGGGTGTACCAATAAGGAAGCCTTAAACTATGATGAAACAGCTGAAAAAGATGATGGATCTTGTAAAGAAAAAGTATATGGATGCACAGATCAAAATGCAAGAAACTATGATGAAAATGCAAATATAAATAACCATAAATGTGAATATATACTTATTAAAGAAGTAGATGAAGAAATACCATATAAAGTGCGAATAGAAAAAGATAAAAGAAAAGAAATAGGGGAAGAAGAAATTATTCAAAAAGGAATAACAGGTAGAATGAAAATAAAATATGAAATTAT
>CATOOY010000095.1 GCA_951801995.1 uncultured Erysipelotrichaceae bacterium | reverse complement strand
TTTCATAATGAGTGTAATCCTTTCTGTATTCATATTTGATTACTCCTTTCTTTGAAGGAGTATTATATCACTTACTGACATTTTCAAAAAATGATATAACATGACATTATCACAAAATGATTACATCTTCTAGTATTTTCATTGACTTCTATTTTAAAACATATTATAATATGGGTGCAATTACGGATGCAGCTCTATTTTAAATAAGTAATGTGTTTATTCCCTATAGGGGTTCTAGTAGCTTGTGCTGCAAAGTGAAAACATTGGTTTAATACACCCTACTTATTTGGAAATAGTCTTCATTGTTTTTGTAGAAATGAAGGAGGAAAAAAATATGGCAAGATATACAGGACCAAGCTACCGAAAATCAAGAAGACTTGGATTTTCTATTTTGGAAACTGGTAAGGAACTTACTAAAAAACCATCTATTCCTGGAGAACATGGTGGTGCTCGTCAAAAGAAACTTTCTAACTATGGTGTACAATTACAGGAAAAACAAAAAGTTAGATTTATGTATGGTTTAACAGAAAAACAATTCAAGAAAACATTTGTAGAAGCTGGTAAAATGACTGGTGTACATGGTGAAAATTTACTTAAACTTTTAGAGAGTAGATTAGATAACCTTGTTTACCGTATTGGATTTGCTAGTACACGAAAAGGTGCTCGTCAACTTGTAAACCATGGACATGTTTTAGTAAATGGAAAAAAAGTAGATATTCCATCTTACAAATGTAAACCTGGTGATGTTATTTCTATTAAAGAAGACGATAAAGAATTAAAAATTATAAAAGAATCTCTTGAAAAAATGTTATCAAGAGTAGAATTTGTTACTTATGACGAGAAAAAAATGGAAGCTACTTATGTAAGAGTTCCTGAAAGAAGTGAACTGAATACTGAAATTAATGAATCTTTAATTATTGAATTCTACAATAGATAGTAAAGTATAAGATAAAAGTGGACACGAAAAAACGTGAACCACTTTTTATTTAGTATAATAAAAAAAGAATTCTTAGGAATCCTATCATCTAAATTAACAATTTCACTAGAGAATACTTTTTCATTTGAATTTGTCATTAATATACTATCACTTACTTTCTTGTATTCTCAATATACTATACTAAAATTACATAAAAAAGTAAGAACAGTGAGCTTAAATTTTGGGAATAAAAGCAGTTCTTACATAACAAGCATAAAACAAAATCTCAAAAACAAAAAGACTATTAACAAAAATTTTATTTGTCAACAGTCTAAAAGGATAATCTTTGGATTATCCTTTCTACCAATTGTTTTAAAAATTTTTGCCTATCTATACTATTTAATAAAGATTTATTTTATGCTAATGGATAAAATTTTGGCAAATAATTATTATGATTAATTTACCTTAATAATAGGCTATTTTACTTAGTCTACACTATATTCAATACTATAAGCTTTACTTAAGTCTACATCTGTATGACTTACTACTTTTCTTGTTTCTCCATTTGGAATAGCTTCGCTTATATTTTCTTTTAGTTCTACTATTACTTTATCATTTTCATCTTTTACTTTTATTGTAAATGTAGATGGTTCATATACTACTCCTGTATTATTTATTACAGATGTTGTTATTTCTCCACCTTCTATTCCTATATTTACAAACTCTA
>CATOOY010000094.1 GCA_951801995.1 uncultured Erysipelotrichaceae bacterium | reverse complement strand
GTAAAATAGAAAGGAAATATAGAAAAAGAAAGAAAAATGTGATATAGTGAAAAAGGTGATACTATGAAAATAAAAAATAGAAACAATAAATCTTCTTTTGGATTAACAGAAGTTATAATACTTGTTTTCTTAACTTGCATTCTTAGTTTGAGCTTTGGTTATTTTCTTGGAAGAAATCCAAAAGAAGAAAGCATAAAAGAAGATAGTTATATAGAAAAATTTAAAAGTAATTATGATTATATTCTAGAAAACTATTATGATGAAATTAATAAAGATACTCTAATAGACTCTGCTATTCGTGGTATGGTAGAATCATTAGGAGATACTTATAGTGAGTTTATGACAGAAAATGAATCCAATACATTTGATATTACATTAGATGGAGAATATGAAGGTGTAGGAATAACAGTTACCAATAATCAAGATGGAAATATCTTAGTTGTAGACGTCATAGAAGAATCACCAGCAGGAAAAGCAGGTATCAAAGTAGGAGATATTATCAAACAAATTGATAAAGAAAATATGGAGAAAGTCCCAACAACCACCTTAACCTCGTATATAAAGAAAAAGAAAGAATTTAAATTAAAAATTCAAAGAAACGAAGAAATACTAGAAATAAAACTAAATAAAAATAAAATAGTAATATCCTCTGTAAAATCTAAACTATATGAAAAAGAAGGAAAAAAAATAGGTTATCTGTATTTAAATATCTTTGCCTTAAATACAGCAGAACAATTTAAAGAAAAATTAAATGAATTAGAAAAGCAGGGAATAGATTCTCTTATTATAGACGTACGAGATAATGGAGGAGGACATCTTATTACAGCAAAACAAATTATCTCTTCATTAATAGATTCAAGTAAAATAATGTATCAATTGAAAACAAAAACAGAAACAACCAAAGTATATGCAGATGGAAAAAAATCAAAAACATATCCTATTGTAATTTTAACCAATCAAAATTCTGCTTCAGGCTCAGAAGTATTAACAGCTGCATTAAAAGAGAATATAAACGCTATAAGTATAGGAACCAAAACCTTTGGAAAAGGGACTGTACAAGAATTAAAAAATTTAGCAACTGGTAGTGAATATAAAGTAACAACAAAAAAATGGCTTACCCCAAAAGGAAAAGACATAAATGGAATAGGAATTGAACCAGACATAGTAGTAGAAGCAAATGAAAAATATTTACAAACTAAACAAGAAGAAGACGATAACCAGCTGAAAAAAGCCATAGAATATTTACAAACAAAGTAAAACTGTTGAAGGAAAAACAGTTTTTTCTTTGATTATAGAATATTTTGCTTTATAATAATATTAGGTGATAAAATGAGAGAAGTAAAAGTAGGGGACAAATTTCATATCCAATGCTATAAACATAATGGAGAATTGCATAACGAGTGGAGTGAAGCAGTCTTATTAGATATAAAGAAAGATTACTTAGTATTTGGAAATAACAAAACAGAAGTAAAAGAAGCAGATGGAAGCATGTGGAAAACAAAGGAACCTGCTATACTTTATTTTTTTAAACAAGAATGGTTTAACTTAATTGTGCAATTAAAAAAAGAATATATTACTTATTATTGCAATATAGCTTCTCCATTTTTAATAGAAGATAATACAATTAAATATATTGATTATGATTTAGATCTTAGGATTTTCCCAACTGGACACTTTAAAATATTAGATCAAAGAGAGTATAAATATCATAAGAAAAAAATGCACTATAGTAAAGAAATAGATATAATTGTACATGAATCTTTAAATACATTGATTCAAAGATATAAGAATAAAGACATTATATTTGATAAAAAAAGAAATTTAAACTACTATGAAATCTACAAAAAAGTAGCTTAAAATAGTAAAAATCCCAAAAGTGAATAAAAAAAGCAAAAAATGTTGAAAAAAGGGTTGACTTTCTAAATTGGGTTTGATATATTAATGGTGCTTTCAAGAAAAAAGCACAAAAACACAAAAAAATTAAGAAAGAATACAAAAAAATGGTATTTTTAGAAAAAAAGTACATATAGTATTATAGCTTTAAAAAAAGTTTGAA
>CATOOY010000093.1 GCA_951801995.1 uncultured Erysipelotrichaceae bacterium | reverse complement strand
TAAGAACAATTCATGATTATATTGGACAAAATAGTTATTATGATAAGGAGAAAGCTGATTCTATTGTTAATGGTGTTGTTACAAAGGAGGGTCCTTATAAATCAGAAACTGCTTATGGTGTTTTATTACAAGGTTATGGTATTTGTAATGGTTTTAGTGATGCTATGGAACTTTTCTTAACTAAAATGGGAGTCACTTCTTATAAGATAGCAAATGAGACACATATGTGGAATCTTATTTATACAGATAATACATGGAAACATTTAGATCTTACTTGGGATAATCCTATTACAAATGGTTCCCAAAAATTTCTATTTCATGATTTCTTTTTAGTCGATTCAAAAACTTTGAAAAATTTAGATACAGGTCATCATATTTTTGATGAAACTATTTATAAAGAAGCATTATAAAAACATGAAACTTTTTATAGTAAATTTCATGTTTTTTTATTGTTTTTTTCACTCTATTGGTAATTTTATTTCCACTTTTGTTCCTTTTAAATATTCTGATTCATATTCTAAGAAACCATTATGTGCTTCTACTATTTCTGATGATAAGGATACTCCTAATCCTGTTCCTCTTCTTTTGGTTGTATAAAATGGTTCTTTTATTTTTTGAAGATCATTTTTTATAATTCCACAACCATTATCTTCTATAATAATTGAAAAGTTGTTTTCTTCCTTTTTTGTATATAAGTGAATTATTTTATTTTGTTTTTTCTCTAAAGCTTCTATACTATTTTTCACTAAGTTAATAAGTACTTGCATGAGTCTATTATAATCTCCAAATAAGTAGATTTCATCATCTGGAATATCAAATATTCCTTTTATTCCATTTTCTTTTAATAATAAATCAAAATGGATAATAATATCTTCTAGTAATAAGGTGATATCTAGTTCTTCTTTTTCAATTTTTATTTTATTCATACTTAAAAAGTCTTCCAATAAGATAAGTGTACTTTCTATTTCTTTTTTAATAATTGGTATATAATTTTCTATACATTCTTCTTTCTTGGGATCAAACATATCTAGATATCCTTTACATACAGCAATGGGATTTTTGATTTCATGTGTAATTCTAAATAAGGAATTTCTTACACTACTTTCTTCTTCTGATTTTTTTATATTATTTTGATATCTTACAATCGATTCTCCACTTTCAAAAAGAAGAAAAGAAATGAATGAACTAAAGGAGAAAATAAGTATTACTAAGATGGTATGAATTAATGTTTCTTGTCCTAACATATATGGTGTGTAAATAGAAAGATATAAGTAGGAAAAAATACTACATATTTCTATAAAAATAAATAAGTAACAAAAGATTGTTTTCTTTATTTTTCCTTTTGCATATAGAAAATATAATAGGAAGAAAAGAAGATATTGTATCATTAAAAATAAAATCGGAAAGGAAAAATTGGATTGATAATAAAAGATACAAAAAATAGAAAGTAATATAGAAATATTTGCTCTTTTTTTAATATAAGCTAACATTAATACAGTATTCATAAGAAAAATGGCATCTCTGTTTGTGAGAAGAGATGTAAATCTTACAGATAAATAAAAGGAAGAAATAAGTGCGAAATCTAAAAAGAGATTGTTATCTTTTTTTCCTATATCTATATGATAAGATGTATAAAATAAATATACATATAGAGGAAATAAAACAAAAATAAGACTAATGCATTCTACTTCGAAAAAGTTCATATTTTCACCTTCTTTGTTATTATTATAAATTTATATTTTGTCCCATTTTGTCGTTTTTTGTCGAAAAAAGAAAAAAAGCAACAAATTTTGTTACTTCAGTGTATCTATATATTTCTTTATTGCCATTGCATTTTCACCTAAAATTATTTTTAATTCATTTTCTATTTCTACGATTCCTTTGGCTCCCATTTTTTGAATTTCTTCTTTGCTTACAATATTTACGTCTTTTACTTTGACAATAAATCTAGATTGGCTTACTTCATAATGAATGATATTATCTTTTCCACCTAATGCTCGAATCAGTTTATTGGATTCTAATTTAAAATCTTTCTTTTTTGATCTTACAATAGCAAGAGCGATCATTATTGTTACTAATATAATTACAATATATTGTATATATTCCATTTTATCACCACATTTATTATACTATATTTTTTTTATTTATACAAATGTATTTTATATTGATTTCTTTT
>CATOOY010000092.1 GCA_951801995.1 uncultured Erysipelotrichaceae bacterium | reverse complement strand
ACTTTTTATGTTTATAGATGATGTTGTTTTAGAAATAGAAGCTGGAAGTGGTGGAAATGGGTGTATGGCATTTAGAAGAGAAAAATATGTAGAAATGGGGGGCCCATGGGGTGGAAATGGAGGAAGAGGAGCAGACATTATTTTTAAAGTAGATGAAGGATTAAATACTCTCTTAGATTTAAGATACCAAAAACAAATAAAAGGAAAAAACGGAGAAAATGGTATGGGAAAAGGTATGCATGGAAAAAATGCTGAAAAAGTAATTGTAAAAGTACCAAAAGGAACCATAATAACAGATTTAGAATCTGGCTATGTAATAGCTGATCTTGTAAAAAAAGAAGAAGAAGTAATCGTTGCCAAAGGAGGAAGAGGAGGAAGAGGAAATATAGCATTTGCCACACATGCTAATCCAGCCCCTAACTTCTGTGAAAACGGAGAACCAGGTGAAAAAAGAACCATAAAAGTAGAATTAAAATTACTAGCAGATGTAGGATTAGTAGGAATGCCAAGTGTAGGAAAATCAACACTCATTTCTAAAATATCAGCATCCAAACCCAAAATAGCTGCCTATCATTTTACAACTTTAAAACCCAATTTAGGTGTAGTAAAAACAAAAGACAATAAAACATTTGTCGTAGCAGATCTTCCAGGACTTATCAAAGGTGCAAGCAAAGGAGAAGGACTAGGAGATAGATTTTTAAAACATATTGAAAGAACAAGAATAATAGCGCATATTATTGATATGAGTGCTTATGAAGGAAGAGACCCATATGAAGATTATCAGGTTGTAAGAGAAGAATTAGCTTCCTTTAGTGAAAACTTAATGCATAAACCAGAAATTATAATTGCCAACAAAATGGATTTAGAAAGTTCCAAAGAAAATTTAAAGAAATTCAAAGAAAAAGTAAAAGTACCTATTTTTGAAATATCCGCTTTAGAAGAAAAAGGATTAGAAGAAGTATTAACCCATTTAACCCACACTTTAGATAAAATACCAAAGCAAGAGCTTGTTCCAAAAGAAAAATTAGAAAGCCATATTTTATATAAATTTAGAGAAGAAAAACCATTTCATATTGAAAAAGATGGGAATACTTTTGTAATATTTGGAAAAGAAGTAGAAAAATTACTTATGATGACAAAATTTCAAACAGAAGAATCCGTAAGAAGATTTGCCTATAAATTAAAAAAGATGGGAATAGATGATAGCCTTTTAAAATTAGGAGCCAAAACAGGAGATACAGTGCGCATTCTTGATTTTGAATTTGAATTTAAAGAATAATTTTACTTGAAGAATAGGAAAAGCCTTGTTATAATAGAACTATAGTAAGGAGTATCTCAATGAAAAATATTTATCCTAAAATTGATAGTAAATTACATGGCATTCATGCCTTAAAAAAATATATAGACAAGTATAAAGGATTAGAATTACAAATACTTTCTTTAGAAGAGGGAACCTCTTTTTCTTTTGAAGAAGAAATAAGAACCCTCTATGATTTATTTCCTAATTTAAAAGAAGTGACAGTTCATCCTCCATTATCTTTTTGTGCATTAGAAGAACAATTGTATCAAAAAGAAGAAAATGTTTTAAAAAGTTTAGAAACAGCATGTTTACTCTCAGAAGAATTAGGAATTCAAATAAATATGTTATATCATATAAATTGGTCTTTAGAAAAATATAAAAAACTTTGTTTATTATCTATAAAAAAAATGTTAAATCAAATAAGAGGTTATAATGTCTATATTGTTTTAGAAAATAATTATGCAATAGAAAGTAATAACCCAAAAGGAAATAGATGTGTACCCTTAGAACTTTGTAAACTATTTGGAGAAAAAAAATTAAAAGTATGTTTAGATCTTTGTCATACTCATGTAAGTGCTAATATAAGAAAAGAAAGTATAGAAGAGTATATGAATACTTATTTAACAAAAGAAGATGCAAGTAAGTATGTATATCAAATTCATTTTTCGTATGTAAAAAATAAAGATGGATATAAAGATCCAAAAACACATGGTGTTATACATGAGACAAGAAAAGAACTAATAGAAGATATAGAACTTTTATATAAATTTGGAATGTATAATTGTAATTTTATCACAGAAATAAAGGAAGAAGATTATGATACAAGAAAAGACCAAATAAAAGAGATAGAAATACTAGAAGATATTTTAGAAGTAATG
>CATOOY010000091.1 GCA_951801995.1 uncultured Erysipelotrichaceae bacterium | reverse complement strand
AAGTGAGAATTATGTTGTTATAACAGAAAAAGAAATTTTTCATAAATATAATAATAATTATAAATTTAAAAGCAAATTTAAAATAGGAACAAAGATTCGTGATATTAATAAATTAAATATAGGGGATTATGTAGTACATCATTTACATGGAATAGGTAGATATGTTGGAATAAAAACACTTCCTAAAAATGGTCTTCGTAAGGATTATTTGATGATTGAATATGCAGGAAATGATAGACTTTATATTCCTGTGGAAAAAATGGAATTTATTCATAAATATTCTTCTTCAGATGGTGTGAATCCTAGATTAAATAAATTAGGTAGTGTGGAATGGCAAAAAACAAAATTGAGAGTAAAAAAACGTGTGGAGAATATTGCAGAAGATTTACTAAAATTATATGCTGAAAGAGAAAAAACCAAAGGAATTAAATTTGAAGAGGATACAAAAGATCAATATGTATTTGAAAGCGATTTTCCTTATGAACTGACAAAAGATCAAGAAAAAGTAATTATGGAAGTAAAAATGGATATGGAGAAACAAAGTCCTATGGATAGACTCCTATGTGGTGATGTTGGATTTGGAAAAACAGAAGTAGCTTTTCGTGCAATTTTTAAAGCTATTATGTCAGGATATCAAGCAGCCCTTTTATGTCCTACCACTATTTTATCAAATCAACATTTTCAAAATGCGTGTGAAAGATTTCATAATTTTGGAGTTGAGATAGCTATTTTGAATCGTTTTATAACTGGAAATAAATTAAAACAAACTTTGGAAGGATTAAAAACTGGAAGAATTGATTTTGTTATTGGAACTCATAAATTACTTGGAAAAGATATAGAATTTAAAAACTTAGGATTATTGGTAGTAGATGAAGAACAACGTTTTGGAGTAAAACACAAGGAAAAAATAAAAACATATAAAAATAATATAGATGTTTTAACTTTATCTGCAACTCCAATTCCTCGTACTTTACAAATGTCTATGTCTGGATTACGTAGTCTTTCTTTAATTGAAACTCCCCCTATTAATCGTTATCCTGTACAAACTTATGTACTTGCTTCTAATAATAGTGTTATAAAAGATGCTATTTATAAAGAATTATCTCGAAATGGTCAAGTTTTTCTTTTATATAATTATGTTGATTCTATTGAAAAGAAGGCAAAAGAAATACAAGAACTTATACCAAGTGCACGAGTTATTTATGCACATGGTAGAATGAGTAAAGTAGAGCTTGAAAATGTAATGATTGCTTTTACAAATCATGAATATGATGTTTTAATTTGTACTACTATTATTGAAACAGGGATTGATATACAAAATGTAAATACACTTATTATATTAGATGCTGACCATTTTGGACTTTCTCAACTTTACCAGATTCGTGGACGAGTAGGTAGAAGTGATAAAATTGCTTATGCTTATTTAATGTATGATAAAAGAAAAATATTATCTGAGATCGCTACAAAGCGATTAAAAGTAATTAAAGATTTTACGGAACTTGGTAGTGGTTTTGCAATTGCGATGCGAGATTTATCCATTCGTGGTGCAGGAGATATTTTAGGTAGTGAACAGGCTGGTTTCATTGATTCTGTTGGAGTAGAAATGTTTATGGCTATGTTAAATGAAGAAGTAGCTAGGTTAAAGGGTGAAAAAGTTATCGAGAAAGATAAATTAAAAGAAACTTCTTTTATTGATGTGGAGACAACTATAGAGGATCAATTTATAGAAGATAATGATTTGAAAATACAGTTACATAGAAAAATTAATGAGATTGATTCTTATGAAAAGTTAATACAAATTAAAGAAGAGATTGAGGATCGTTTTGGAAAAGTTTCAGAATCTTTGCTTATTTATATGCATGAAGAATGGTTTGAAAAGCTCGCAGAGCAGCTTCATATTGATATGATTCGTCAAACGAAAAATTCTATTGAAATTACACTTCCTACAACACTTACTTCTCAAATAGATGGTCAAAAATTATTTTTAGATGTTTCTCATTTATCTCGTATGTTTCGTTTTCGTATGCGAGGAAAGCATCTTGTTATAATTTTAGATATAGTTAAGTTAGAGAAACATTTTATTTATTATTTAATTTCTTTACTTCAGATTATTGAAAAAAGTAAAAAAGAACTTATATGAACGTGAACTGAACCCCAAAAGTTGGACAGTTTATTAATAGTTTCTAATTAGAGGATTGTAATCTGTATTTTACAGGAGACAGTCCTTTTAATTTTACTTTAATTCTATCATAATTATAGTAATTTATATA
>CATOOY010000090.1 GCA_951801995.1 uncultured Erysipelotrichaceae bacterium | reverse complement strand
AAAAGAACTAATTATGAAGTAGTCAAGAAAAAATAGACACTTTATAAAAAGAACGTTCTTTTAAAACCCTGATTCAATTTTATATTGAATTGGGGTTTTATATTTTAAAGCAGATGATGGTCTTTCATTATTGTAATAATAAATATATTCTTCAATAAGTTTAGGAACATCTTTACAATGTTTTAAACCAAAATCAATGATTAATTCTTCTTTAATCCAACCATTTAGTGATTCATTTACTGGATTATCTGTTGGCGTTCCTGCTCGACTCATTGAACGAGATATGTTATAATTTTCTAGAAGCTTATTATAAGCTTTGGATGAATAAACTGAACCTTGATCTGTGTGAAAAATAATCAAATCATCAGTTTGTTCTTTTTTTATGCGATATAGCACTTGTTTTAATCCATCATAATATGATCTTGTATCTCCTTTTCTAGATGCTAGACCATATCCAACAATTTCTTTATTCCAAGCATCAAAATACATTGTTAATTCATAATATGTTTCTTTAACTTTGAAAGCTGTCATATCTGAAACAATCACTTCAAATGGTCTTGATAAATATTTCCAACCATTCCAAACAAGATTACTAAATGTTTCATGCTCTTCATCAGGCTTTTTCCATTGATAATGTTTGCCTTGATATTTAATATTTGCATATTTACAACATAAATGAACATGATGATCAGACCAAACAATACCATATTTTTGTCTAGCATAAGCATTTATCCATCTATATCCATGCGCTTTATGTTTATTATGTATTTCGGTTATTAAATCAATATCGGACTGCCTTGATATCATTTTCATTGTTGGATGTTCTTGTCTATATTTCCATTTATAATATCCTGAACAGCTTACTGACATGTATTCACATAAAGATTTAATCGAATATTTATCTTTATATTCATCTATTATTTTGTATTCTTGTCTAATATAGTAACGAATTCCTTTTTTGCACCAACTCCTTTCACCATGTAACCTTTTTTTAATCGGGCAATTTCAATATCTTTCTTCATCAACTCTAATTCAAGTTCTTCTATTTTATTTTTTGGCTTTTTTAAATATAATCCAGTATTTAAACTATTATGTTTTCCAGTATTTGATTTTAATCCTTCAATACCTTTTTCTTTATATGAATAATACCATTTCGATAATACGCTTTTAGAAATATCATATTTTTTACTCATGGTATGAAATCCATATCCATTATTAATCATTTCTAAAATTATTCTTTCTTTTTCCTCTGGTGTTCTCATAATATTTCTTCCCATTATAAATCCTCCTAACTATATTTTAACAAATAAAAAAGTAAACAGTTCTTTTTTTATCTGTCTACTTTTATTGTATCACTTCATATCTAGTTCTTGTTCCACAATAGGATTTTTACCATATATTGTCTCATTTGATGGTCTGTTAAGATTTCCTTGTATCTCTTTATATAATCCAGTACCATTTTGGTATTTTCCTTCGTTTTCAATAATTCCATTACTCCCGTTATTGTTGAATCGTTCATTTTGCACTCTTTCAAAAGATGCATTATTTCCTTTTTCATTTTCTCCATAAGAATTAATTTCCTTTTCAAGCAAATTATACCTTATTAAATATCTAATTTTAAAACAATATCGCTTTCTGGATAAGTTATACAAGGATGAAAATAATCATTTTCGCTTAAAGCTTTAGGTTGTACTCCTCCAACCATTTTAATTTTCCCATCAATTAAAATACTTCTGCAAAAACCACATTCACCTACTCGACATAATGAAGGTGCTTCTATCCCTGCTTTTTCCATAGATACTAATAACGTTTCATTACTTTTACATTCTATAGCTTTAACTTCCCCTTTAGTTAAAATTCTAAGTTTATATGTTTTAACCTCATTAGGTTTATAATCACTAAAGAAATTTTCATAATGAACACATTTTCTAGGAATATTAAAATATAATAATATTTCATTCATCGCTTTATATACTGCTTTAGGTCCACACATTAAAACTGTATTAAACTCTTTAATATATGGTTCAAGCATTTCTTTATTTAAGTGTCCATTTAAATAGCCTTCTTTTTCTTCTCTTGTTAGGGTAATAACAAATTTAACTCTTTTAGATTTTCTATTAAATTCTTCAATTTCTCTTTTAAATATAATATCATCATAAGTTCGAACACTATATAAAACAGTCAAATTGCAATCTTCTATTCCTTCTTCTATTGCTTTTGCTAAAGAAATAAAAGGCGTTATACCACTACCACCAGCAATTCCAATAACATTTTCTTCATCACGTACTTTTAAATATCCAAAATCACCTGCTGGTTTACTTACTCTGAGTTCTTCACCAACTTTTACTTCATCTAACATATAATTACTTACTAATCCATTTTCGACTCTTTTAATTGTAATACGATAATATCCTTTTAAGGCTTCACTTGGACTAGATGATAAAGAATAGGCTCTTGTTGTAACTATATCATTTATTGTAAGTTTTATACTAATATATTGTCCTGCTTTAAAAGGTTCTAATCCATTAACTCCTTGATTTTTATTAGGAGCTAAAACAAAAGATTTAACATCAGGTGCTTCATCATATATTTCTTTAACAATAACATCACGAAATTCACTTACTTCATTTACCATCATATCTATATTAGTTTTAGGTAAACTTTTACTTGAGTAATCCTTTATAATATCTTTTCTAATATTTCTAAC
>CATOOY010000089.1 GCA_951801995.1 uncultured Erysipelotrichaceae bacterium | reverse complement strand
TTTCAAAATGAAAATAAAAGAGTTACTTTTCAAATACTAGATGGTGATATTGATGAAATATAGTATAGTTGTATGTATTTATAATGGGGAAAAGTATATTGAAAAATGTTTTTCGAGTTTGTTAACTCAAACATATACAAACTATGAGATTCTTGTTATTGATGATGGTTCTACTGATAAAACGAGCTCTCTTTTAAAAAAATATGAAAATTATACAAATATCACTATTATTTCTCAAAAGAATCAAGGTCTTAGTATGTCTAGAAATATAGGTATTTCTAAAGCTACAGGTGATTATTTACTATTTGTGGATGTGGATGATACTGTTCCTTCTACCTTTTTAGAAACACTTGAAAAAAATATGGAAAAAGATTTAGATCTTATAAAATTCCAGTATGCTTATGTTTATGAGAATGGAGAAAAAAAATCTATTACTAGTCATTTTGATCATAGGGTTTTCGCTGGTTGTGATGCTTTTCCTTTGTTGGTTTCTTTTCAAATTCCTTTCGAACTTGCTACTATATATGCTTATAGGAGAAAATTTTGGGTACAAAATCATTTTACTTTTGCTAGTGGCATGTATCATGAAGATTATGGGCTTATTCCTTATGTTGTTTTAAAAAGTAAAAAGATTAAACTTTTAGATGATGTACTTTATTATTATTATCAGTCATCGGATAGTATTACTAGAAATGCTGATTATCAAAAAACAGTAAAAAAAGCTAATGATATTTTTATACATTCTCAAGAAAATAAGAAAAAAGTGTCTCAAGAATCTTTTTCAGATGCTGTTAAAAAAATATATTATAGTTATATGGCAAATGCTATTTTACTTAAATATAAGGAATTAAAAGGTAAGGATAGAAGTGATTATCGAAAGTGGATAAAAGAAAATGGTATTGTAGAGGATCTTTTAGAGGATACCCAAAAAAGAAAAATAAAAAAAATGATGTGGAAATTAAAAATTAGATAGGGTGGTTATATGGAAAAATATATACATTATTGTTGGTTTGGTGATAAGCCACTTCCAAAGCTTGCATTAAAGTGTATTAAAAGCTGGGAGAAATTTTTACCTGATTTTAAGATTATGAAATGGTCTGAAGAAAATGTGGATTTAGAAGAGTGTCCTTTTATAAAAGAAGCTTATCAAAATAAAAAATGGGCTTTTGTTGCTGATTATGTTAGAGCTAAAGTTCTAAAAGAATATGGTGGTATTTATTTTGATACTGATATGGAAGTGACGAAAGATATTTCTTCTCTTTTTGAGACAACTACTTTTTTGGGAATAGAAGATAGTGGTTATGTAGCAGTAGGAGTATGGTATGAGAAGAAAAAAAATGCTTTTCTTCCTAAATTATTACTTGATAAATATAAAAAAATGGATTCTTTTCCTTTAGATGATTTATCTAGTATTAGTATTCCTATTTTTATTAGTGAAATTTTAAATCCTTTGGGACTTATTCATGGGAACTCTAGAATACAAGTTTTAGAACATGATATTACTATTTACCCTAGAGATTATTTTTATCCATATTCTTATAATCGTGATAATAATTTATTTACGGAAAATACTTGTATGATTCATTATTATGATGCGAGTTGGATTCCTCTTAAAAATCGTATTGAAAATGAAATGGTAAGAAAATTGGGTAGAAAGAAAACCTTTAAGGTTTTAGAAACATATCGTAAAGGTAAATATTATGTAAGACAAACAGGAAAATGTGTTTTGTTTCCTATTGTTTTATATAGAAGACATCAAAAAGAAATGAATAAAATTGATGAAAATTATCTTCATCGTATTCAAAAAACAAAAAATACTATTGAAATGTTAGAAGATAAAAGGGCTTCTTATATTGTTTTTCATAATGCTGATTGGTTTGGTGTTACCAGTGCGACAAAGGAACTTTTCGATAATTTGGTGGATTGTTCTGAACTTTATAGACAAAAAGATATAAGGGAAATAGGGGATCTTATTTTGAGTTCTCATATTAAACAAGTTGTTTTTAGTTCTTTCGCACTTGGTTGGAAAGATTTGGCTATTTATTTAAGAAACCATAATCAAAATATTACTTTAAAAACATTTTGGCATGGAAATCATTCTCAGGTTTTGGATCCTTATGGTTGGAGACGTAATTTAGAAATTATTGAACTTCATAAAAAGAATGTAATTGATGTGATGGGTACTTGTAAAAAAAGTCTTTTAGATTTTTATAAAAAACAAGGATTTGATGCTTTCTTTATTACCAATAAAGTGGAAACAAAGGTAAAACCAGCTGCTAAAAGTAAAAAAACGAGAATTGGTTTATATGCTGCTACTTGTTATGATTGGCGTAAAAATGTATATGCACAAATGGCTGCAGTTAAACTTATTGATGGTGCTGTTTTGGATATTGTTCCTATGAATGAAGAAGTAAAATATTTTGCTAAAATAATTGGTTTAGAAATAACGGGTGTGGAAAAACCAATCCCAAGAGAGGAACTTATGAAAAGAATGGGTGCCAATGCTGTAAACTTGTATGTTACTTTTTCTGAGTGTGCACCTATGCTTCCTCTAGAGAGTTTTGAAATGGGTACACCTTGTATTACAGGAAATAATCATCACTATTTTGAAAATAGTAATTTAAATAATTCTATTGTTGTTTCTAATGAAGAAGATATTTATGAAATTAGTGAAAAAATAAAAAATTGTATAGATGAGAAAGAAAAAATT
>CATOOY010000088.1 GCA_951801995.1 uncultured Erysipelotrichaceae bacterium | reverse complement strand
AAAATTAAATGAAGAATTATTAAAATTAAAAAATATGGGTCTAGAATTTGAGAGACTGTATTATGCAAATGGTACAGTAAAATATAAAACTATAAAAAAAAGATGTTTAGGATTTCAAAAAAGAATAATATCACCTACTGAAGAAGAAAATATGAAAATAATGGCTATATCTGATCTACATTTTGGTAGTAACTTAGAAAGACCGGATTTAGTAGACCATGTATTTAATTACTGCATAAAAAATGGAATACATATTATTATATGCTGTGGTGATTTTGTAGATGGAATGTTTGCAAAATTACCACAAAAAATAACTGATCCATATAAACAATTAGAGTATTTTATAAAAAGATATCCATCTGATAAAAGTATTTTAACATTTGGGGTTGCTGGTAATCATGATGAAAGTTTACTTAAAAAAGCTTCACTGAATATAATAGAAGCATGTAATAATGCTAGACAAGATATTATAATTGGTGGATATAATAATGCAAAAATAAATATAAAAAGGGACCAAATGCATTTGTTTCATCGATTGAATAAAGGAAAAATGGTAAATACTAATGCCCCAATAATATTACATGGTCATTCTCATCAATATATAACAGACATAAAAAATAACACTTTGCATATTGTAGTCCCAGCTTTATCCAATATAAACCAACCTTTCCCTACAGCATTAGAATTAAATTTAAGTTTTCAAATAGGATATATAAGAAATGTCCAAATAAAAAACATATATTTTGGATCAAAACAAAATGGTATAACGGAAGATATAATAATAAGTGAAACCAAGATAGATATACCATCTATACAAGATGAAAAACCAAAAGAATCAGAAAAATCAACAGGTGCCCCTAAAATATTACAAAAAACAAATAATCATTCTATATAAAATAGAAAAAAACTCATTTTATAAGAAAAATGGGTTTTTTATATACATTCATTTCTGTATTTTTAAAAGAATTTACAATATATTTGAAAAATATTATAATAACAAATAGTAAAAAGAGGTAAATTAGATAGAAAAGCCTTGACCTTCATAGAAATAATAGGTGCTATAAAATAGCCTTAATAACAGTTCCACTAATATGTTTGTAAGATCTGTCAAAGAGCAGATACAAAAAAACAACTATTGCAAACGCAAGAATGCATACACATAATATAACTACAAAAGCATCTTCTACTGGAAGTGCAGGAAGTACTTTATCCTTTACAAATCCCCTCTATATAACAGTATATATGTGGAAAAGAGTATCATAACTTTTCCACATTTTTCGTGTAAAAAAAAGAAAAAACATGTTATAATAAAAAAGAAATGAGTGATAGTATGGATGAATTAATAATAGGTTCCCATGTTTCCTTTACCAAACAAACAGGATTATTAGGTTCTATCAAAGAAGCTGTAAGTTATAAAGCAAATACCTTTATGTTCTATACAGGAGCCCCACAAAATACAAGTAGAGCTTCTATTGATTTAGAAATAACAGCCTATGCACATACTGCATTAGAAGAAGAAAATATAGATCCTCAAAATATCATAGTACATGCACCTTATATTATCAATCTAGCCAATCCTGCTAACTTTGACTTCAATACCAGTTTTTTAAAAAAAGAAATAGAAAGAGTAGAAATGCTCGGTATGACAAAATTAGTCTTGCATCCAGGAAGCCATGTAGGAATAGGTGTAGATAAAGGAATAGAAAATATAATAAATGCATTAAATACAGTAATAGATGCTAAAACGAGAGTGGATATTTTACTAGAAACAATGGCAGGAAAAGGAACAGAATGTGGAAAAACATTAGAAGAAATAAGTAAAATTATAAATGGTGTAAAACATAAAGAAAAAATAAAAGTATGCCTAGATACATGTCACTTGTCAGATGCAGGGTATGACTTAAATAAATTTGATGAATTATTACAAGAATTTGATAAAAAAATAGGATTAGAAAAAATTGCATGTATACATATCAATGATAGCTTAAACGAAAGAGGTAGCCATAAAGATAGACATGCAAATTTTGGATTTGGAAAAATAGGATTTGAAACACTTCTGAAAATTGTATACCACCCTAAACTAAAAAAAGTTCCTAAAATATTAGAAACTCCTTATATCACAAAAACAGAAGAAACAAAAGAAAAAGTATACCCACCTTATCTTTTTGAAATTGAAATGATAAAAAAGAAAAAATGGGATAAAGATTTACCCCAAAAAATAAGAAAATTTTATAAATAATGTCCATACTTTTCCTTATACATCTTAAAAAGAGAAATAACTTTTTCATAATTTTCAGAAGAAAGTTTCTCCTTTAAATCATGAAAAATACAAGTACTATCCCCATATAAAAGAGTCTCATATTCATTTTTTACATAGTAATAAAGAATGGAAACCTCTTTTTTACAAAGTTTAATATTATTTTTGAAAGCAAACATTTCAATATCATTTTCCGTAATTTTATGAATATAATTTTGAATAAGTTTTTTCAAAAGAAATCACCTCTATATTACTATATGATAGATTAGAAGAATAATGTAAGTAAATAGAAGTAAACTATAGATAGGAGGAATTATATGAAATATATAAATATACCTTTTATAGTTCCTTTTACTGGTCTATTTTTTCAGCTAAAAGGTACCTATGAAAAAAAGTAAACCAAAAAGTCAAAAAAAATATGGCTTACAAACTCGTAAACCCTTAAATAAACTCGTTCGAAAAAATAGACAAAAAGTATCAGAAAAAATAGAAAAAAGATATCAAATAGTAATAGGATGCATTGTTTTCTTATTAGCAGCAATAGGAATGTATTTATTTCGCATACAAGTCATACAAAACGATTACTACCGAAAAAAAGTAGTAT
>CATOOY010000087.1 GCA_951801995.1 uncultured Erysipelotrichaceae bacterium | reverse complement strand
ATCATATTTTCTAGCTTTTTATCCGCTTTTTTTAAAGCTTTATTTGCAGTTTTTTCCATTTTATCCATGACTGGCTTGCTATACTTTTGATACGCTAAAACAGATGCTGCACCTACTGCCATAAGTGCTACACTTTTACCCATTTTCATTTTTCTCACCTCGCTAAAAATATGAACGTATGCATATAAAAGCATACATTACTAACGTGAACTATTTTTATAAATTTATACATGTATTTTTTATTTTTTCACAAAATTTTGTTTTTCGAATATATTCTTGGTTATTTTCTACTGCCTTTACAAAAGCATCCTTTTCCCCAATTAAAATAAGTTTTTTCTTTGCTCTTGTAACAGCTGTATAAATAAGTTTACGATAAAGCATACGATGATACGCATAAGTGATAGGCAAAACCACAAAATCAAATTCACTTCCTTGAGATTTATGAATACTGATAATAAAACCATGAGAAATACGATACATATCTTTCGGCAAAAACCGTACAATATTTCCATCAAAATCAACATAAATTTCATTTTTTTTACTTTCAGATTCACTAGCTTTCAAAATTTTACAAATAACACCAATATCCCCATTAAAAATATTTTCCTCAGGTACATTAACAAGTTCTAAAATTTTATCATTCTCACGATAAATAACATTTTCATATATTATTTCTTTTTTTAAAGAAGAAGCAGGATTTAAAACCTCTTGTAATTTCTGATTCAAAGCATCTATACCATTTACACCCTTATACATAGGTGCCATAATCTGCAATCTCTTATAATCATATCCCTTTTCTTTTATTTGACCACATATTTTCATCAAAGAAACATCCAACTGCATACTGTTGCACTCCAAAAATTGATAATCTTTTTTCTTTTCTAAAAAAGAAGTAAGTGTATTATTTTTAATTTCATAAGCAAGTTCAGTAATATAAGAGCCTTCTTCCCTTCTATATAATTTATCTAAACAAACAGTAGGAATCACATGGCTATCAATAAGATCTTTTAAAACTTGCCCAGGTCCAACACTAGGTAACTGATTATCATCTCCAACTAGAATCAATTGTATATCATTTTTAAGCCCCATCAGTAAATGATTAAAAAGTTCTAAATCAATCATACTCGCTTCATCCACAATAACAAATTTTACATCTGATTTATTTAAAACATGGATACCAAAAGAAGATGTATCTTTATTCCATTTTAAAAAGCGATGAATAGTAGAAGCTTTAAATAAAGCTCCTTCACTCATTCTTTTAGAAGCTCTTCCAGTAGGAGCCAAAAGCGCTATTTGTTTAAGTGCTTCCTCCTCATTTAAATCATTACACTTTATATAAAGATCCAAAATAGCTTTTACAATAGTTGTTTTTCCTGTACCAGGTCCACCAGTAATAATAAACAAGTTATTTTGTAAAGCACCCAAAATCGCATCTTTTTGTTTTTGGTTATAGCAAATACCCTCTTCCTCTTCTAAAAGACGAAAATCTTTTTCTAAATTTTTAATCTTAGGTTTAAAAGAAAATAAAAGTTTAGAAAAAGAAAAAAGAATATTTTTTTCAGCTTCATAAAGATTTTTTAAATAATAAGCATCCTCTTCTATCACAATTTTATCATCATAAGCAAGATCCATCAAAAGACTAGAAAATAATTCTTCCGAAATAGTAAGATGCAAATGTGAAATAAAGGAATAGTAAATATCCGTCTTTTCTAAATATGTATCTCCACTTTTAAAACACATTTCCTTCATAATATATAAAATACAAGGGCGAAGTCTTCTCTCATCTAAATCATCAATAGAAAGTTTTTTTCGAATAGAATCAATTTTTAAAAAAGGCAAATCCATTTCTTCAAAAAGACTATATATATTATGTTCAATTTTTGTAATAGTATGACTTTGATAAGTATTATAAATAAATAAAGCATCTTTCATAGAAAAACCAAGATCTGTTAAATAAAGCATGACATGATTACTTTCCTCATTTTGTACAAGTGTATCATAAATAATATCAGCTTTTTTCTTTGTCATCCCTTTAACTAAATAAAGAGACTCTTTACTTTTAAGTATTTTATTTAAAGTATCATCCCCAAAATATTCATAAATATGGGTCGCAAGTTTTTCACCCACTCCTTTAAATAAATCACTAGATAAAAAAAGAATAATTCCTTCTTTATCAGTAGGTTTTACTTTATCATAACTACTTACTACATACTGAAAGCCATATTTTGGATGAATACTTACCTCTCCACGCATTTCATAAATATCATCAATAGAAAGTTCATGAAAATAACCTGTAAATGTTATTGTCTTACCAATAAAAGGAACTATATTTTCATCATTTGTTTCTTTCACCTTTAAAATACCAATATGATATCCTGTTTCTGAGATAAAAATACTTCTTCGATAAATTCCTTTTACATAACTTTCCATAACATCACCACTATTATTGTATCATAAACTAAGACAAAAAAACAGAACAAACATTTGTGTTTTAAAAAAGAAAGCATTAAATACACTTTAGACATATTTTTATATATTTTAACCATTTTTTAGCAAAAAGCATAAAAGTATGTTATAATATACAGCACTTAAAGAAAGAGGCGATTATATGTGTAAACAAAGCACAGATACTTTAAAAGAAATTTGTAGAGAAGTAAAAAAAGATATGAAAAATATACCAGAAGAAATCAAATGGATACATACAACAGAAGATTTCTTTCATTGGAGAGATAGTTTAAAAAAGAAAAACCAAGAAAACAGTACCATCCGTAATGAAATTGTAGAAAAAACAATCAAAGGAAATAAAACATTAGAACTTTTATATGATTGGACAAAATTTTATAGAATATTAGATATAGCAAAAGCAC
>CATOOY010000086.1 GCA_951801995.1 uncultured Erysipelotrichaceae bacterium | reverse complement strand
TAAAGAATAAAGGAATAAAACAAAGTATGTCTAGAAAAGGAAATAGTATGGATAATGGAATGATGGAAAACTTTTTTGGACTTCTTAAAACTGAAATGTTTTATGATCAAGAGGATAATTATAAAACAATAGATGAATTAATTTTAGCAATAGATGACTATATTAATTATTATAATTATGATAGAATAAAAGTGAAATTAAAAGGACTGTCACCCGTCAATTACAGGTTACAATCCTTGAATAATTAAACTGTCCAACTTTTGGGGTTCAGTTCATTAAAATAGTGTTTTTTTATGAATTTTTATTTTTGTTACATATTTGTCATATTTTTTTTAAAAGTATGTGTTATAATTGCTTTATTAGATGTATTTTTATTAAAATTGATTCTTTTTTAGAAAAGTGATATACTTATAAAAGTTTATGAGGTGATAATTTGAAAAAGATTGTTGAAAAAGTAAAGGTACAAACTGTTTCTTATGCGAAGACGAATATTTTATTTTTTACTTTTGTTTTCACGTCTGTTTTTAATGGAATGTTACTTCGTTTTTTAACTGTAAAAAATTATTTTGAAATTAAAGCTATATTAGGGGATTTGATTGTTGTTTTAGTAGTGGGTGCTTTTGGTTATTTTATGAAACCAAAAAACCAGTTTAAATATTTCTTTGGTTGGTCTATCTTTTTTTCTGTTCTTTGTATTATTAATTCTATGTATTATACAAATTATTTATCTTTTGCTTCTGCTTCTTTACTTGCTACTTCTTTGCAAGTGGTGGATGTAGGGGATGCTGTTGTACAGAATGTTATGGAACTTAAAGATTTTTCTTATTTATGGCAAATATTTGTTATCTTATTTGTACATATTTCTTTGAAAAAAAAGAATTATTATACAAAAGTATCTAAGATTGAGGTAGGGAAGGTAAGAGTAATGAATACTTTGATTGGTGCTCTTATTGTGACAGGATTTTTTATTTCTATGCTTACTTCTTTAGACATTAGTCGTTTAGGGAAACAATGGAACCGTGAATATGTGGTTATGAAATTTGGTATTTATTTGTATCAGGCTAATGATTTAGTAGCGTCTTTAAAGCCTCAGATTAGTCCTCTTTTTGGATATGATGAGAATGCAAAAATGTTTAGAGAATATTATGAAAATAGAGAAAAGGATACAAAAACAAATGCGTATACTGATATTTTAAAGGATAAAAATATTATTGTAATTCATGCTGAAAGTATTCAAAATTTTCTTTTAAATACTAAATTTAATGATGTAGATTTGATGCCTAATTTAAAAAGGCTTGCGAATGAGGGTTTATATTTTTCTAATTTTTATGCGCAGGAAAGTGTTGGTACAAGTAGTGATACAGAGTTTACTTTTAATACGTCATTGATGCCTGCTAATAGTGGGACTGTGTTTGTGAGCTATTGGGATAGGGAGTATGTTACTCTTCCTAAGTTGTTGAAGGAAAAAGGATATTATACGTTTAGTATGCATGGGAATAATTGTACTTTCTGGAATAGAAATAATGTACATAAGGAATTTGGCTATAATAAGTTTTATTGTTATACAAAGGATTATAAAATAGATGAGACTTTAGGTCTTGGTTTGAGTGATAAATCTTTCTTTAGACAATCTGCAGATATTATTTCTAAGATAAAACAGAAAAATAATAAGTTTTATGGCCTTGCTATTATGCTTTCTAATCATACACCTTTTAATGATAATGGGGAAGATATTTCTGATTTTGATGTTACGATGAATTATCAAAAACAGGATGAGGTTACAGGTGAGATGGTAGATTCTAATGCTCCTTTTATGGAGGGAACTAAGCTTGGGAGTTATTTTAAGTCTGCTCATTATGCAGATGAAGCTTTGGGTGAGTTTATTGAGTCTCTTGATCAAAAGGGGTTACTTGAAAATACCGCAATTGTTATTTATGGCGATCATGATGCAAAACTGAAGAAAAGTGAATATACTAAATATTATAATTATGTTCCAGAGACTGATTCTATTTTAGATAAGGATGATCCTAATTATAAGGATGTGGATTATTTTACTTATGAATTAAATCGTAAGGTACCTTTTATTATTTGGACAAAAGATGATACAATTGAACATAAGGAGATTACTAAGGTAATGGGAATGTATGATGTTGTACCAACACTTGGGAATATGCTTGGTATAGAGAGTCCATATGCTTTGGGTCACGATATGTTTAATATTGATGAGAATGTTGTCGTTTTTCCAAATGGGGATTGGCTTACAGATAAGATGTATTATAGTAGTCAAATTCGTGAGGGAAAGGTACTAAATGAAAATGATACTGTTAGTACAGAGTATATTGATAAATATAATAAGATTGCGGAGGATAATATTTCTATATCTAATTCTATTATTGTGTATGATTTGATACGTAAGACTAATGAGAAAAGTAATATGATAAAAAAATTAAAATAAAAATACATTTCGGTGTATTTTTATTTTATTATTCATATAATATATAAAAAGTAAAAAAACATCTTGAAAAAGAGTGGTGTTTTTGATATAATTTATTTATATGAATGGGCTCGTAGCCAAGTGGTAAGGCATGGGACTGCAACTCCCTGATCGCTGGTTCAAATCCGGTCGGGCCCTCCAATTGCAGATGTGGTTTAATGGTAGAACATAACCTTGCCAAGGTTAGAACGGGAGTTCGATTCTCCTCATCTGCTCCATTTGAAGACAACTTACGGACTGTAACAAGTTCTTGAGTTTTTATTTTATATAAAAGGCTTTAGTTCTCTTTCGGTTCTTTGTCAAATAGTGTTGGTAACAATAAGTTTGATAAATGAATTGTTTGTAGGGATGATTGAAAAAATCATCCTTTTATTGTACCTTTAATTAAGAATATACGAGCTATAAAATGATTATATT
>CATOOY010000085.1 GCA_951801995.1 uncultured Erysipelotrichaceae bacterium | reverse complement strand
TTACTACAAAAATATTTGAAAAAATTTTAAGTGCGACGATAATTTTAGGAGTTCCATCAAAATTATTAGGAATGATAGTAGGATTCTTAGAATCTTTTGTTATTATTTATATAATACTCTTTGTTTTATCACTACCTATGTTACATAATGAGAAAGTAAGCAAATCAAAACTAAGAGAACCAATTGTAAATAAAACACCAATTTTATCTTCCTTTGGGAAAAACACAAGAATAGTAAGTGAAAAATTTCTAGATTTAAAAGAAAAATACAAAGAAGAAGAAAACGCTAGTACCTTCAATTTAGAAACATTAGATTTATTTTTAGAATATAAAATAGTAAGTGTAAAAAACATAGAAAAATTAGTAGAGAAAAATAAGTTAAAATTGAATAATATAGATACTGTTTTACAAAAATATAAATAGAAAGATATGGTGAGAATATGATAGAAAAAGCAACAGATGAAAATTTTGATGTTCTTGTACAAGGGGATTTTGTTTTAGTAGATTTTTTTGCAACTTGGTGTGGGCCATGTAAAATGCTCGCACCCATTCTAGAAGAAATTGTAAAAGAAAATAATATAAAATTGGTAACAGTAGATGTAGATGAGAGTGAAACAGCAAGAAAATATGGAATAATGACAGTACCAACTCTTATGATTTTTAAAAAGGGAGAAGTAATAACTTCCCAAACAGGGTATATGCCAAAAGATACCTTAGAAAAATGGATACAAGAAAACACAAATTAGTGTTTTTTTCTTTACAAACAAAAGAAAAAAAATTATAATAAATATAAAGAATATACTTTAAAAAAATAGGAGTAAAATAATGAAGAAAAAAAGAAAGAAAAAACCAATAAAAGTAATTGTAATAAGTTTTATAATTCTTTTATTCGCATCTATCCTACTATTTATCGCATCCGCTTTTGTATGTGCATTCAAAGATTTAAAACAAGAAGATATTTTAAAGCAAGAAATAACGAACTTTATAAGTCAAGATTTAGCAACTGGTAATTTTGAAGTAGAAATAAAAACCAAAGGAGATTATGCATATATAGAAAGGGCCGTTAAAAACCATTTTAAAAACTTATCCGAAAATGTAAAATCAGTAAATGATTATAATGATAAACTATCTTCCTATTTAGAACCTGAAAAACTACAAATGGATCGTCCAAACTACAAAGCAGCACATAATATGGTAAATAATACCAAAATAAAAATAAAAAAAACCATGGACAATATAAAAGATTTGTGTAAAGAAGAAAAAATAAAAAATTTATTAGATAAAAATAAAATAGATGATTATAAATATTATTATGATTTTTATATACAACTTATCTATACAAAAGAAGATCAAGAAATGTTTCAAAATACAGCTAAGAAAGTAGAAAAAACATCAAAATATATGAATGAATATTTAGAAAAAATAGATCAATTATTATATTACTTAGAAGAAATAGATAAACAAATACAGTATACAAAAGAACATGTTTATTTTGAAACAGAAGAGGCTTTGCAAAAATACAAAAATTTTCTCATAGAACTAGATAATATTACCGAGAAAATAAATAGTAAAAATAATATAGAAGAAGCAAAGATAGATTCTGTATAAATAGACTTATCTTTTTTTCTTGACTTTATATTTGTATTTATCTAAAATAGAATGTGCAGTAAAGGAGGAAATATGGATATAGACACACACTTAGAAGATACAAATCTTTTCCCACCAAGAATAAATAATGCCCTAGGTCGTGCAGGCATGTATACCATAAAAGATTTGGTGAGTAAAACAAGACAAAATATAAAAGAGATAAGGGGAATAGGAAAAGATAGTTTTGAAGATATTATTCATAAAATACACACCCTAGGATTTCTGTTTAGAGATGAAGTTTGGAAACAAAAAACAACCGATAAAGAAGTATTAGATATTTCAGTAGAGGAAATAGGACTTTCTGAAAGAGCTATCCATTTTTTAAAAAAACAAAATGGGATATATAACATATTTGATTTTATACAGATACAAAAAGGTTTTTTTTCACTAGAATCATTAAGTAAGTATCACACATTACCCCAAAAAACAAGAAATGAAATAATTAAAAAAAGAGAAGAATTAGAAGAAATTTCTTTTACTATATATAAAGATAGACTAGAAGAAGAAGTAGGAAAACTTTCTTTATTAAGTGAACCTATTTCATGTATCTTACCTACAGAAATAAGTAGTATCATCATAAAAACAAGTAACATAAGAAGTATTCGTGAATTATTACAACTATTAAATGATTATACATCTTTTCAAAGATTTCGTGGTTTAAAAAAAGAAGAAAGTATAAATATATATATGTATGAACAAATAGTAAACATGGTACATCAAGAAGGGCTTTTATTTGCAGATGAACGCTTGCGACTTCGTTTAAAAAAAGAAAAAAGCAAAGAAGAAATAAAAAAACTTTTTTTAAGCGAAATTATGTTACCCTCTCGTGACATAAGAATACTAAGTTTTGCGTCCATTTATATAGTAGAAGACTTATGTAATTTATCATTATCACCAAAAGTAGAAGGAGCAAAATGCCTATTTGGAATAAGAGATATCGGAAATAGAACGAATATAATAAATAAAATACATGAACTAGGGCTTCATTTTCAAGGAGAAAAACCAAAAGAAGTAGACAAAGAAAGAATAGCGCAAGAAGAAAAAAAAGTTCTAGAATATTATGAATTTCTATTAATAAGACGTATGCAATTACAAAAAGAAGCAAAAGAACTAGATGAAGAAATACAAAAATGTAAAGAAAAATTAAATGCAGTAACAGAAGTAGGAAAATCATATGTTAAAAAATAAAGATTTAGAAAAAGAAATAGAAAAATTAGAAGTTATGAAGGAGGCATATATTATGAATATAGGATTCTGGCTATGTGGAGTTTTGGTTATTCCATTTGTGATTATAGGAGTGTTAT
>CATOOY010000084.1 GCA_951801995.1 uncultured Erysipelotrichaceae bacterium | reverse complement strand
CTATAACAGCTAATAATTCTATTAAATAAAGCCTTTCTAAATAAATATTCTTTTTACATATATGATGACTAAAAACAATGAATATCTAGTTAAAATTTAAGAAATATGATAAACTAAGTATAGTAAAATAAAAACAAGAAAAAATAGAAGTAAGGGGAATATATATGAAGAAAAAAGGATTTACATTAATAGAATTATTAGCTGTTATAGTTATACTTGCTATAATAGCTTTAATAAGTATACCGATTATATTAAATATAGTAGAAAAATCTAGAAAAGGAGCCTTTGAAGATTCAGCATATGGAGTTGTGGATGCCGTTAAATTATATTATACAAATACTTATTTAGAGGGAAAAGGAAAAGAAGAGACATTTACTTTTCCAGAAGATACTAAATTAAAAATAGCAGGAGAAAGACCAAAAGGTGGAAGTGTAAAATTAGAAGAAGACGGGAAAATAAGTATAGCAATAAACAATGGGAAATGGTGTGCAATTAAAAATAAAACTGAAGATAAATTAAAGATAACAGATTATAATGAAGAAGAATGCGAGTTGCCAATAGAAGATACACCAGAAATATGTATTCTCGAAGAAGGAGAGACTACACCAGAATCTTGTTTTACCGTAAGTGAAACAGGAGAAACCATTATAGGATATACTTGTAGTGATACCCAAATAGTAATACCTTCTAAAATAAATAATATTTCTATCACACATATAGGAGCGCATGCATTTATACATAAAAACCTTACTAGTGTGAAAATACCATGTGGTATAACCAATATAGGGGACTCTGCTTTTGAGGGGAGTTCATTTAGTGAAACTGCAAATAAAATTACAAATATAAACATCCCTAGTACAGTAACTACTATAGGTAACTTTGCATTTAAATACAATCTACTTCGAAACATAGAAATACCAAATAGTGTAACCAGTATAGGACAGGAGGCTTTTCACCGAAATCAATTGACAAGTGTAACTATTGGAAAAAATGTGACAAACATAAGTTATGGTTGTTTTATGAACAATAGCTTAACACATATAGTAATACCAAAAAACGTAAAAACTATAGGGGCATATGCATTTACAGATAATGAATTAACAAATGTAACTATAGAAAACGGCATAACGAGTATAGGTGACCAGGCTTTTTCTTCTAATAAACTACAAAGTATAGAAATACCAAAAAGTGTAACAAATATGGGAACACTTATATTTAGAAGCAATCCATCCAATATAAAAGTAATTGTAAAAAAACCAAAGGACAGTATAACAGGTTCTCCATGGGGAGCATCCTCTGTAGAATGGGTAGGATAGATAATACCTATTTTTTATATATACAATATATAAAACTCTCTTTACAACATTTTTAAAACAAGATATAATAAAAACAGAAAGTAAGTGATAAACTTGAAACAAAATAGAGCCTTTACCTTAGTAGAAATACTAGCAGTCATCACTTTAATCGCACTTCTGTCATTAGTCGCACTTCCTCTTGTTATAAATCAGGTAAACAAGTCCAAAGGAAAAATAGATGATACTTTACAAGTACTTATAGAAGAAGCAACAGATAGATATATAGATATGAATCAAGCAAAATATCCTAAACAAGAAGGAGCAAAATATTGTATTTCTTTACAAACATTAGTAGATTATGAATATTTAAAAGAACCCCTTATAAATCCAAGTGACAAAAAGAAAGTAAATTTATCTTTAATAGTACAAGCAAATTTTATATCAGATACAGAAGCAACATATTCAATAGTAGAATATTGTGTAAAAGGAAAAAGTGAGTAAAATATAATAAAAAAACAAGAATTTATTTTCTTGCTTTTTTATTTGTAAATCGAATTCCTTCATTTGAAATATTAAAAATAATTCCAGCCATAAGCATATAACTAAGTAAACTAGAACCACCATAACTAATAAAAGGAAGTGTGATTCCTGTAATAGGCATAAGACCAACCGTCATTCCAATATTTTGAATTTGCTGATAAATAAGCATACCAATAATACCAGCTGTAACATATTTATTAATATTATTATCATTTTTAAGAGCAATTAAAATAATACGAATATCAAAAAATAGAATAAGACCAATGAGTAAAAGACAACCGAAAAATCCAAAATTACTACCAAATACAGCAAAAATAAAATCTGTCTGTGCCTCAGGGAAATAGATAGGAGTATTTCGAAATCCAAGACCAAATACACCACCAGATCCAATCGCACTCATACCATTTTCGAGTTGATAGCCACTTTTATTAGACCAATCTAAAAGTCTATCCACACGTAAGAAAAAGTCTGTACCAAATATTTTAATAAAAAGTTCATTGCTAACAAAATAGACAACAAGAACACTTGCTATCATTGCACCAATAACACCAAGTGCAATAAGAAACCATCTATAACGAATCCCTGATATAAAAAGCATAAGAAAAGTAATAATAAGGTAAATAAACACAACACCTGTATCGGGCTGCAAAAAAGTAAGTAAAGAAGGAATAAAAACAACAAAAGCAATCTTAATAAGGAAAAAAAACTCCTCCTGTAAACTAGGATCAGGGTATCTCTCATTAAATTTATGAATCATAACAGCCTCTGTAATAATTAAAATAATCTTCATAAATTCACTAGGTTGAATAGAGCCAATCTTAGGAATTACAAACCAACATTTTGCATTATTAATAGGTTCACCAAAAATTAAAAGAAGAACCAAACAAAGAATACCAATTCCATAAAACCACCATATATTTCTATAAATATAATCATTTCCAATAAACATCACAAAATAAGCAATTGCAAATCCCAAAATATACCATAAAACTTGTCTCAAATAAAGACCATGCATATCACTAGATAAAATAGTTTCAGAGCTTTTAATGGTAACAACACTTATAATAGCAAACAAAATAAGTGTAATTAAAATATAAGGATCTACTTTATATTTAGAAATCTTTTT
>CATOOY010000083.1 GCA_951801995.1 uncultured Erysipelotrichaceae bacterium | reverse complement strand
ATATAATCATTTTATAGCTCGTATATTCTTAATTAAAGGTACAATAAAAGGATGATTTTTTCAATCATCCCTACAAACAATTCATTTATCAAACTTATTGTTACCAACACTATTTGACAAAGAACCAACTTTTTATTCTCCTAAACGATATGCTATTACAAAGCCTATGATAAATAGAATTCCACCTATAAATAGTGGACCTAATGCAAGGGTGAGTCCTTCTGTACTTGCAAAAATACCAATAATAGATGCTAATACAAATCCCATAATACCATAATAAGTTGGAACTTCATACTTTTTGAATAAATATTCTATTATTTTAGCAATGCCAATTGTTCCTATTAGAATACCAAAACCAATTGGTATAAATATGGATATATTGTGTCCTATATTTTTAAAAGAAGTAAGCTCATTTATTGCGTGTAAAATTGGCTCATAATATCCCATTACCATTAGCATAAAAGAACCACTGATTCCTGGAATAATCATAGTTGCTGCAGCAATCACACCTACTACGAATAGAAGAATATATCCCATTAAATCTAAATCATTTAACTGTACATCTTTACCTGTTTTTAGAAACATTATGCCAATAATAAAAGCAAAAGTTAAACAAAAAATGAATAAATTTTTAGGATGAAATGAACCCTCTACTTTCCCATATAACATAGGAAAGCCACCTAATATAAGTCCTATAAAAAATAAAATTGTAGGAAGTGGATATTTTTCTAAAGAAAAACTAATTATTTTACTTCCAAGTGCTATTGCTAGAACAGCTCCTATACCAATTGGAACAATAAATAAAATATTCTTTTTTAAATTTTTGAAAAAATGACTAACTGCTTTTATTAAGTCTTCATATATCCCCATAGTGATAGCAAGTGTGCCTCCACTTACTCCTGGAATAATATTGGCTATTCCCATAAAAAAACCTTTTATGACTAATATAATATTGTTTTTCATATATACCTCTTTCTATTTTTTATTATATCATATTTTTACAGATAATAATTTATTTTACTTTTATTTTTTGTTCGTTGCTTAAGCCAGAAAGTATTTTTCTCATTTTAGGTACTAATCTATTATAAAATAGTCTTCTTTGTTCTTTGTTTAATGTACCACAAATAGGGTCTTTTAAGTGCTCTCCATATCTTAATGTAATTAAGGCTTTCTCTTCTTCTGTAAGTTTTGTTAACATTTCATCTATTTCTTCCTTTGTATAGTCATTAAGATACTGATATATTGACTGGATTCCTCTCATGCCACTTGATTGCTTTCTTACCTTCTTTGGTCCTTTTTTTCTTTTTAAACTAGGTATATATGGAGTAGTGCTCTTAGCATAAATTTCTCTAAATTCTTCTATGTTTTGTATAGCTTCATCTGGATTTTGCATATAAATCGCAAATGCTTTAATATATTTTGAATTCCTTATTTTTTTTAGGGCTTTTACTTCTGTTTGACGAATGCTTTCCCTTGTAACTCCATATATTTTAGCTAACTCGTCTAACGTCATTGGGTCTTTACTATTAAACCCATATCTCTTCTTTATTATTTCGATTTCTTTTTCTTTTAATTGACAATCTTCAAATAATTGTTTTATTTGACTTGATAAGGTGTTAGAAATGGCTATCTCCTCTGGCGTTTTTTCATCTGCTGCAATAAATTGATCTAACTCTATATCTTCATCACTACTTATTAATTTATTTATACTAATGGTGTCGCTTTGCATCGCTTGTAATTCTATTATCTTTTCTACGGATGTCCTCATTTCTTCTGCTATTTCACTTATAGTTGCTTCTCTTTGTAATTTTATTTCTAAATTATTACATACTTTTGAATATTGACTTAATCTCATTTGAATATTTTCTGGTATTTTTATATTTCTTCTTTTCTCATAGATAGCTTTTTTAATAGTCTGACGAATCCACCAAGTTGCATAGGTAGAAAACTTAAATCCTCTATTTACATCATATTTCTCTGTTGCACGTATTAAACCCAAATTACCTTCTTGAATTAAATCTAGAAAAGGCAGGCCTCTTCCTAGATAGTTTTTGGCAATGTCTACAACTAACTTTAGATTACTTTCTGTAAATTGATTTCTAGCCTCTTCATTTCCTTCAGCCATTTTGCGTGCTAGTTCTTTTTCTTGTTCCTTTGATAATAAGGCTGTTTTTCCTATTTCTTTTAAATAAAGATCTGTGATATCTATTATTTTATTATTCTCTTTATCCACTGTCATATCAAGAGTGTTTTCTTCTATCTCTATATTCTTTAACATACAGTAGGTTTCCACTATATATATAAGGGAATTATTATTCAATACTTTTTCCATATTACCGCTTGTTATCTGTATATAAAAGTGTTTTAGTATGGATTCAGTCATATTACCAAATATTTCATTTTTATTTATTAATTCTATTATCAGTTCTTGACTCGGAATAAAATCATGGGTGCTAAAAAAGCTATCCAACTGTTTAAATTGTTTTAGAGCTGTTTTATAATTTTTTGCTTGATTCATTTTTTGATTTATATAGTTATTTATAATATTAAATGATGTATTTTGATTTATAATATATTCTTCTGCTTTTTTGTTTAAGATGAAAGATATTCTTTTTTCTAAAAAGGTAGGATAAGCTGCACTTTCTGTAAGTTCTTTTTTGGTATCAGTAATTTCTTTTTGCACTAAACTATAGTATTCTTTCTTAGAGATTCCTATATACTGAAAAGATTGATAAATATTATCTAACATTGGCATCAAAAGTTCGGAAAACTTTTTTCCATCCATCTTTTGAATCTGTTTTACTGTCATTTTCATTCTTTTTCACCACCTTAGACTTCTTAATTATTGTGTTTTTTTACGATTTAGAAAAGTATGATATTATCTTTTCAAATAAAACATATTTTTTATTTTATCATTTTTATCTTTTTTGGTAAATAATTTATTTTAATATTTTATGATTTTTTCATTTTTATATTTTAAGA
>CATOOY010000082.1 GCA_951801995.1 uncultured Erysipelotrichaceae bacterium | reverse complement strand
TTCTTTTTTATTTTTTATTCCTTCTAAATATATTTCTGGTTTTTCATATAGTTTTTTGTCTATTTTTGTTTCTTCTTTTTGGATGGATAAATCTGTATCTATATCTAATAAATCATCTACTATTACTTTTTCATTACTTTTTTGGATTCTTACTATATCATTTACACTTTTATTTTTATATGTTCCATATAGTCTATAATCTACTCTATATCCTTTTAATTCTTTTTCCATTTTATTATATGCTGTTTTTAAATCTTTTGATCCTCCACATCCTGTTAAAATCATCATCATGCTTAATATTATTCCTATTACTTTTACTTTTTTCATTTTAAACTTCATTCCTTTCACTTCATTCAAGGTACACATAGGAATTAAAAGCCTTGAACTAAATGTATTTTTTCAGATTATACTTTTTTCCTATTTATCCATAATTTCATATATATATTTTGCTGTTCTTACCATTTGTGCACTATAACTCATTTCATTATCATACCAAGCTATAATTTTTACGAGTTGTTTTCCATCTACTTCTAGTACTTTTGTTAAAAGTCCATCTACTAAGGAACCCAGTCGGGAACCGATAATATCACTTGACACAATAGGATCCATTGTAATTTTTATTGTTTCGTTTTGGTTTTCTTTAAATAATTTATTGATTTCTTCTACAGTTACATTTCTTGATAACTCTAATGTTAAATCTACTACAGAACCAGTGGCTGTAGGGACTCTTAGGGCTCCCCCATCTAATTTACCTTGCAGTGATGGAATGACCAATCCTAATGCTGATGCAGCTCCTGTTGAGGATGGGACAATGTTCATAGCTCCTGCTCTTCCTCTTCTTGCTTTTATTCCTTTTTTATGGGCAACATCTAAGATAGTTTGATCGTTTGTATAAGCATGTACTGTTGTCATATACCCTTTTTTAATTCCTATGTTTTTTTCTATGATATTTACTGTAGGTGCTAAACAGTTGGTAGTACATGATGCTGCACTTATTATTTCTTCTGTTCCATCTAGGCTTTTTTCATTTACATTATATACAATTGTTTTTACATCTCCTTTTGCTGGTGCTGAAATAATTACTTTTTTTGCACCTGCTTGAATATGTGCGTATGCTCTTTCTTTTTCTGTAAAATGACCAGTGCATTCAAATACTTCATCTATTTCTAATTCTTTCCAAGGTAATAGAGATGGATCTGTTTCTTTAAATACTTTTATTTTATGATTTCCTACTATTATTTCATTTTCAGTATGTGTAATTTCTTCTATTCTATAATTTCTATGACTTGTATCATATTTTAATAGGTATGCGAGTTGCTCTGCATCTGTTAAATCATTAATTGCTACTACTTCAAAGTTTGGATCTTCTTCCATTAATCTAAAAACGAGTCTTCCAATTCTTCCAAAACCATTAATTGCTACTTTTATCATTTTTTTCCTCTTTTCTAATCTTTAAAACAACTTCCACCGATAAATTCACGAATGACAGAATCTGATGGTACTGTATCACTTGGGATGGGAAGTAAATTACGTAAAAAATTGATTAAACGAAGTGCTTCTGGATACATTTCATTTGTCTCTTCTACAGAGAATAATAGTGGTTCTGCATATGTTTTTAAAACTCCTAATTCATATACTAGGGCTGAATTTATCACAATGTCAGCATCATCTTGATATGGAAAAATATATTTTTCTTCTCCTTCGCGAATTTTATTCCAATGTTTTAGTGTTTCTGCAGCATCATATCCTCTATGTTTATTATCTCTTACAATTCTTCTTAATTTTCTTGTATCACTTGTATGAATACGATTGTGATTATCTATATTCAACTGTGTTAAAGGGCTTATATAGATTTTAAATTTGTTTTTTCTCTCAATTGATAAAGTTAATTCTTCATTTAGTCCATGTAATCCTTCTATAATAATTACATCATTTTTCTGTAATTGTACCCATCTTTTTCCGTATTCTCTTTCGCCTTTTATAAAATTATACTCTGGTAGTAATACTTTTTCTCCTTCTAACAATTTTGATAGATGTTTATTAAATAATGATACGTCTACTGCTCTTAATGATTCTAAATCTAATTGTCCATTTTCATCTAATGGTGTATCTACTTTGTTTATAAAATAATCATCTACTGAAATAGGATAAGTATTAATCCCTTTACTTCTTAAGTAAACTTCTAATTTTTTGGCTGTTGTTGTTTTCCCAGATGAAGAAGGACCTGCTATTAAGACAATTTTTATATTTTCTTTATTTTCATATATTTTTTCGGCAGCGTATGCTAATTGGTTGTTATAATAGGCTTCTGCTAGATGAATTAACTGTTCGTATTTTCCTTTTGAAACAACTTCATTTAATTCTGCAGCGTTTGAAATCTGAATTAGTTTTCCCCATTTTGTATAATCTAAGAATGTATCAAAAATCATGTTATGGTGTTTATAATCAAGTGTACATTCTGGATTGGATACATTTGGATAACTTAAAACAAAACTATTGTCTTTTATATAGGTTAGTTTAAAATCATTCATTGCTTTGGTACTATAAGCCATCTCTCCATAAAAGTAATCATAGATATTGTCTAATCTATACAGATTAATATAGGTATTACTGATATATTTTAGTGCTTTTACTTTATCCATTTGTTTTCTTTTTTTATAAAAATGCATAGCATCTATACGAGAAACACTCATTTTAGTAAAGATCAGATCTTCTTTCGTGATATTTTTCATTTCATCTTCTATCTTTTTTAAGATAGGTTTATCTAAATCTCCTTTTGTGATTTCACAGTATATTCCTTTATCAATAGAATGTTCGATAGTAATTTCTGATGTGGCTCCCAATATTCTTTTTACAGCTAAAACTAGCATGAACTGTACACTTCTTGCATATACTTCATTTCCTACCATGGTACTTCTATCAAAAAAATCAATTGTACAACTTTTTGTAATAGGATCTGATAGTTCTACTATTTCATTATCTAATTTTGCTACTAATATATCATAATTATAATATTTTTTAAAATCTTCTAAAATATCAATTACTTTTGTTTCTTCTTTATATTCTTTTATCATTAGATTTCTAT
>CATOOY010000081.1 GCA_951801995.1 uncultured Erysipelotrichaceae bacterium | reverse complement strand
ATAATACTATCAAAGGATAATAATGATGACGAACCCATAAAACAATATAAGTCTGTGAAAGGAAACCATGCCAGAAAAAATAATAATAGTCAATTTAACGATAGACAAGCACAAATAATAAAAGATGAAGTTATCCCACAACAAAATATAAACACGGATGAGGATGCAGTAGGAATTATAACCCCCTATAAAGAACAAAAAGAATATTTAAAGAAGATGTTCAAATATAATAATTTAGCAATTGATACTGTTTATGGTTTTCAAGGAAGAGAAAAAGATATAATAATTTTTAGTACAGTAGCAAATCAAATAACAAAATTTTTAGATAATCCTAATTCTATAAACGTTGCAATATCAAGAGCAATCAAGAAATTATATCTTGTAACCCCATATGAATACAAATCCAATAATAATTCTAATATTTCCAATTTAATTAGTTACATAAATTATAATAAATTTGAAATCGTAGAAAGTAAGATAAACTCTATATTTGACTTATTATATAAAGTAAATGAAAAAGATAGAATAAATTATAGGAAAAATCACTTACCTTTTTCAAAATTTGCTTCAGAAACTATCATGTACAATACAATAAAAGAAGTATTAAAATTAGATAAATATAAAACTTATGATGTAAAAGACAAAGTATATCCATTGCGAAAAATTGTAAACAATAAAGACATTTTGAATGAAGAAGAATTGAAATTTATAAATCGAAATTCTCATATTGATTTTTTAATATTTAATAAATTTGATAAGAAACCCGTCTTAGCAATTGAAGTAGATGGATACTATTTTCATAACGAAAAGGAACAAAAAATAAGAGATCAAAAGAAAAATAATATTTTAAAAAAATGTAATATTCCCTTATTAAGATTTAAAACAAATGAATGTAGAGAAATAGAAAAATTGAAAAAACAATTAGATGAAATTATAAATCAAGTTTAAAACAATATTGAATATATTACTTCCTAATGAAATCAATGTAAAATAAATAGAAAAATTTGACATAAGAGAAGTTGCGTGCTAGAATAAAGCCTAAAATATTTATTATGAGGAGGAAAGAAAATGTTAGAATCTTTTTTAGAAGAATATATACAAGATTTATATAAAAAACAAAACGAAGGAGGAAAATTAGAACAAAAATATTTATATACACCACGTCAATATTTTGAAATATTAAAGCCAGTAGTAGAATTGGTAAGAGAAAAAAAAGATGATTCCTTAGAAGAATTAAGAAAACAACTATATAAAAATGCACATATAGAAGAAAATATAAGAAATTTTATTTATAATAAAAGATTAGCACCTGGTATGGTACTTAGTTATGGTACCATGAATTATAAGGAAACAATCGTAGTAGGAAATAGAAAAGAAGCATTGATAGATGGCAAAGAAAAAAAAGCACCAATGACAGAAAAAACAATATTTGATTTAGCGTCTGTTAGTAAACTATTTTTAAGTCTTAGCTTCCTAAAGTTAGCACAATTAGGTATGGTAGACTTAAATGATCCAATCATTAAATATGTACCAAACTTTACACACCTAAAAGATGTAACTATCTTTGACTTGTTAAGTTTTCACACTCCTTTAAAAACAAGTGCTAGAATAACAGAAGCAATGTCTCAAAAAGAAGTAGAAGATATTGTATTTTCTATGTATAAAGATGAAGATTTTGTTTATGGAACAAGACCTTATACAGATATGGGAAGTATAGTTTTAAGATATGTTATTGAAAATATAACAGGAATGAAATTATATGATTTTATAAATCAAAATATTTTGAAAAATACAGATATGAAAGAAACATATGTGAAGGTTCCCTCCTCAAAGATAGAAAGATTAGCTAGTACCAATTTAGAATATAAACTAATGAAATCTGGAAAAGTGCAAATAAATGATAAAAAAGAAGGATTAGTAAATGATCCAAAAGCACTTGCGCTAGGACAAAAAGAAGGTATACTAGCAGGACATGCAGGATTATTTTCAACAGCCAACGATATGACAAAACTTAGTAAAGCCATTATAAATGAAGAAATTATAAATAGAGAATATCTAAATTTACTATCTAAAAATAGAACAGGAGAAGTATATTATAAAAATGGAGAAAAAAAGCATATCCAATATTTAGGACTTTTATGTTATGTAAAACATCCAAATTTAATGGAATCAGAAGTATTCCATGCTTTAAGTGGTAGAGCTTTTGCAAGTGCTGGTTACACAGGTATGCAACTTACCATTGATCCATTAAATGAAGTATTTCTATTTTTAGGAAGTAATCGAACACATAACCGAATCACTTATGTAGATTCCTCACAAAGTGAGAAAATAAAACTACAGGAAAATGGAACACAAACAGTTACTCTTTCAAACATAGGAGAAAAAATAGTATCTTCTAGATTTGCTTGGGATAGAGATGAAGAAGTTATTCATCCTGCCTTAAAATTAACACTTCAATATAAAATGCTAGAAGATATTTATCGTTTGCAAAATGAAACAATAAAAAAAGAAGTAAAAGTAAAAACAATTAGAAAATAGTAGGCAAAACACTACTATTTTTTTATATAAGATAAATAACTTTTATATTTTGAAAAAAAGAAGTAAAAAAATATGAAAACCTTGAATTTATTAGAAAAAAAGTTTGAAATTCCATAAAAAACATGTTATAATACGTGTAGTTTAAAAAGAAGGGGGTGTATTATGAGTAGAACAGTTGTAAAAAATGGTAATGTAGATAGAGCCCTTCGTGACATGAAACAAAAGAATATGAGAGATGGAGACTATAAGAAATTAAGAAGTAGACAAATGGGATATATGAAACCAGGGGAAGAAAGAAGAGTCGCAAAAAAAGAAGGTACTAAAAATACAAGAAAAAGAGAAAGATTATCAAGAGCTGCATAAGCTCTTTTTTTAGTTGAACTTTACAAATAATAAAAAAATATTATAATTTAAAAGAATTTATACTAAAAAAATTACAAGTATAGGTTACTTTGTATTTCAAAATAAACAATTAACAAGTGTAACAATACCAAATAGTGTAACCAGTATTGGTGAAAATGCGTTTAACAATAATCAAAAAAGAATGAAAGTAACTATAAATAAAAAAGAAGGAAGTATATTTGGTAGTCCATGGGGAGCCTCTTCCGTAGAGTGGAATGGATAGAAGAATTTTTCTTCTTTTTCTTTTTAAAAAAAATATGATACAATAAGAATGGTGATAAAATGAGAGAAAAAATATTAGAAGATTTAAAACAAGCGATGAAAGAGCAGAATAAAGAAGTATTAACCGTTATTCGTATGGTAAAAGGTGCAATGCAATTAGAAGAATTAGAAAAGAAAAAAGAGCTAGATGATATAGAAGTAACCCTTCTTCTACAAAAACAAATCAAAACAAGAAAAGACTCCATCATAGAATTCG
>CATOOY010000080.1 GCA_951801995.1 uncultured Erysipelotrichaceae bacterium | reverse complement strand
TTCTACTAAAAGTACAACTTCATTATACTTTTTAGGCATTCTTCCACTTACTATTTGATATAATTTTTTATTTAAGTTTTCATTTTCAAACATAGGTGTCCATATGTCAGTTGTCATCATAAAGTTGTTTGTTTGTTTCATTCCCATACTTTCTAATACTGTATCTGGATGTACTTTTACAATACCATTTTCTGTATCTTTTTTGTATAACTGAAGATCTAATTTATAACCATAAGTGATTGCTGTTGTGAAAGATTTTAATTCTTTTTCTTTTTCAATATAGTTTTTAAAATTTTCTAAGTTATTTCTTTTTATTTCAGAACTCATAATAGAAAGCATATCTTCAATGGTATTGTTTGAGTAAATTTTATTTTTTTCTTTGATATCTTTTTTATTTTCTTCTACTTTTTTGATATGTTCTGTCATAGCTGCTGTCATATCTACTGATTCTGAATCAATGGTAATAGGGTAGGAGGTAAGTGCTTCTTCTTGTACACTTTCTATGTATTTTTGTACACCATTTGATAAAGATAAAATAGATGCGATACCAATAATACCAATAGATCCTGCAAAGGCGGTTAAAAAGGTACGACCTTTTTTGGTAAGAAGGTTATTTAAACTTAGAGATAACGCTGTTTTGAATGTCATGTTTGTTTTATTTTTTTTATCTTTCGTTTCTTCTATTTCTTTTCCTTTATATGGATTTGTATCTCCTAGTATTTTTCCATCTTTTAGTTCGATGATTCTTGTAGAGTAGCTTTCAGCTAGTTCTTTGTTGTGGGTTACCATGATAACAAGTCTATCTTTGGCTACTTCTTTTAGTAGTTTCATAATTTGTGTACTTGTTTTGGAATCTAAGGCACCTGTTGGTTCATCTGCTAGTAATATATCAGGATTGTTTACAAGGGCTCTTGCGATAGCGACTCTTTGCATTTGCCCACCTGATAATTGATTTGGTTTTTTATTTATATGATCTATGAGTCCTACTTTTTTTAAGGCTTCTTTGGCTCTTTTTTTTCGTTCTATTTTTTCTACTCCTGATAGGGTAAGAGCGAGTTCTACGTTTGATAGAATAGATTGATGTGGGATTAAATTGTAACTTTGAAAGACAAAACCAATTTTATGATTTCTATAGGTATCCCAATCTCTATCTTTGTATTTTTCTGTTTTTGTTCCATTTATGATTAGGTTTCCACTTGTATAGTTATCAAGTCCACCTATTATATTTAAAAGTGTTGTCTTTCCACTTCCAGATGGTCCTAATATAGATACGAATTCGTTTTTACGGAATTCTATACTTATTTTATCAAGGGCGACTTGTTTAAAGGTGCCACTTTTATATGTTTTTGATATTTTCTTTAGTTCTAACATATATTTCCTCCTTTTTGTTATTATAACATTTTTCTATTTTAGAAAGAAGTCTCTCCTTTTTATTTATATTCTATTTACAGTTAAATAGGATTCTATTTTAAAATTTTATAAAAAAACTCTTTTGTAAGAGTTAAAATCCCCAAATAATATTAAGAGCACCTAGTGTGCTTGTCCAAACAATGGCTGGGGTGATGATTCCTAAAATACCTAATAAAACATTTTTCCACTTTTTATCTATGATACTTATGATTATATAAATAATACTGATTAGTATGGCTAGAATATTTTGTATCCATATTATATAGAGGAAAGGAGTACTTCCAACCAATTGATAGGCAAGTGAACATTCTTTATTTAAATTGATTCTACATGGATCATAGGCTTGTAATAAAATTAAGATATCTATTAAAATACTCCCTATTAGAAATATATAAAATACTGTTTTCCATATTTTTGCTTTTTTGTTTGCTTTTTTTTCCATTTTCATTTTAAAACTTTCCCTTTCTATTTCTATTATACATAATATTTTTGTGTTTTCTTTTGCTCTTGCTTTACTTTACATTTTTTCTTTACATTAGTTGTTAGTAAAATATGTAAATGAGGTATTTATTTTGGGATATATTATTCTTATGGAAAATGCTTATTTTAAATAAAAAATTATAATATTTGTAGAATTTCCCATTCTATGTTATATTAAAAATAAAGTGAAAGAATAGGAGTGTGGAAATATGAATAAGGTAAGTCCTTATATATTTAGAGCGTATGATGTAAGAGGGGTGTATCCTGATACAATTCATGAAGAGACAGCTTATCTTTTTGGGAAAGCTTTTGGAAGTTATATACAAAATTTAGGAAAGAAAAAAGCTGTTGTTGGAAGAGATAATCGCTTTTCTTCTCTTTCTCTTTCTCAGAATTTAATAAAAGGTATTATAGAAACAGGTGTAGATGTAATAGATTTGGGACTTGTTACAACTCCTATGTATTATTATTCTTGGGATGTGCTTTCTATTCCTTCTGGGGTGATGGTAACAGCGTCTCATAATCCGAAAGATGATAATGGTTTTAAGTTTGCTTTTGATGAAAGAGGCAATGCTAAGGGAGAAATGATAGAAGAATTTTATCAATTTTTGATAAAGGGAGATTTCAAAAGTGGAAATGGTAGTGTTACAACTTATAATATATATGATGATTATATTCAGCTATTTCAAAAGTCTCTTTCTTTTGGAAGTAGACCTTTAAAAGTCATTATTGATCTTGGAAATGGGACAACTAGTATTATTGCAAAAAAAATATATTCTTTGTTTGTTTCTTCTTTAACTGTTTTATTTGGAGAAAGTGATCCTTCTTTTCCTAATCATCATCCTGATCCTTGTGTAGAAAGCAATTTGGATGCTTTAAAAGCAAAGGTTTTAGAAGAAAAAGCTGATGTAGGAATTGCTTTTGATGGGGATGGAGATAGAGTAGGAATCGTTGATGAAAAAGGAAATTTTATTCCTTGTGATCAATATATGATTTTGATCATTCGAGATCTTATTTCTAAAGTATCTAATAAAACCTTTTTATATGATGTGAAATGCTCAAAGTCTTTGGAAGATGAAATTGTAAAATTAGGAGGAACTCCTTATTGTTATAAAACGGGAAATTCTTATACAAAAAATAAAACAAAAGAACTTGATCTTGCTTTTGGTGGAGAATATTCAGGTCATGTTTATTTTAGAGACAAGTTTCCTGGATTTGATAGTGGTCTTTATGCAGGGCTTCGTTTGCTTGAAATTTTATCTCATACCAATAAAAGCGTAAGTGAATTATTAGAAGGGGTGGAGTCTTATTATTCTACTGCTGAAATAAAAATATCTTCTTTGGATGAGAAAAAAAATGTAGTTGTAGAAAATGTGAAAAATTATGCTTTGGAAAAAGGATATAAAATGCTTACTATAGATGGAGTAAAAGTACTTTTTGATGATGGATTTGCTTTAATACGTGTTTCTAATACGGGTCCTAATATTACTGCTCGTTTTGAAGCGAAAACAGAAGATAGATTAAAAGAGATTCAAGAAGAATTTATGGAAAAAATAGAGGTGTATAATTTATAATTATTTTGTATGTTTTCGTAATGATATGATACACATGTAATACAGAAGGAGTAGGTATAA
>CATOOY010000079.1 GCA_951801995.1 uncultured Erysipelotrichaceae bacterium | reverse complement strand
AGATAATGAAGATTTTTAGTTCAAGCACTTGAATAATCACAGCATTTTAACTGACTTTTTTCTTAACATCTTTGACAAACATATAAAAAAATGTTTATATAAAACAGTGATAAATATAATATTAAATATATTTTTATCGTTTTTCTGTATATCTATTTTTATATTTTTATTTATTCATTTTATTTTATTTTTTATAGGTATTATTTTTGTACTTTGCTTTGTGTGTATGTTTTATATACAAAAAAAGCGAATAAAAAAATGTACATTATTGGTAAAAGCTAAAGTCGTCGATATTGTTAGGGTTACTTCTACTGATTTTGATACACTTAGTCCTAATGTTTCATGGTATCCAGTATATGAGTATCAAGTCGGCTTCGAAAAAAAGCAAAATAAATCAAAGATAGGTGCTGCATCTAAAAAATATGAAAAAGGGGATGTGGTATCTTTATATGTTGATCCTAATCATTTAGATGATTTTTACGAACCAAACAATAACATGAAAATAGCTTATTCTATTTTTGGTGTGATTGGTATTTGTATGATTATTGCATGTATTATTTTACAAATATGTAAGTAGAGAGTTGGGAAAAATGAAACAAGATTTAACTTTATTAATTATGGCGGCTGGAATGGGTAGTAGATTTGGTGGACTTAAGCAAATAGAACCAGTGGGACCATATGGTGAATTTTTAATAGATTACTCTATTTATGATGCTATTTGTGCTGGATTTACTAAAGTTGTTTTTGTTATAAAAAAAGAGAATGAAGTTGTTTTTCGTGAGACGATTGGAAATAGAGTAGAAAAACATATAAAAGTTGAGTATGCTTTTCAAGATATTCAAGATATACCTTTTGGTTATTCTGTATTAGAAGGAAGAGAAAAACCATGGGGTACTGCACAAGCTGTGTTGTGTGCGAAAGAATTTATTCATGAACCTTTTGTCATTATTAATGCAGATGATTTTTATGGAAGAGAATCTTATGCCATAGCAGCTCATTTTTTAAGACAGAATACAGATTCCTCTACTTATTGTATGGTAGGGTATAAAGTTCAAAATACATTATCTGATTATGGTTCTGTGAAAAGAGCTATTATCCAGCAAAGAAATGGGGAATTAGTGGATCTTGTGGAATGTAATATAAAAAAGAATAGAGATGTTATAATGGCTTCTCCTTTAAATGGTGATGCATCTTTTCCTGTGCAGTTAGATTCTCTTGTATCTATGAATATGTTTGGATTAAAGCCATCCGTTTTTTCCTATTTGGAAAAAGGTTTTTCTTGTTTTTTAAGTGAGGATAAAAATCAAACACTTACAAGTGAGTATTTGATACCAGATGCCTTAAATGAAGCTGTCTCATCTAAACAAGCTGTTATTAAAATTCTTTCTACAGATTCAACTTGGTATGGTGTTACTTATAAAGAAGATAAAAAAGAAGTAGTAGAGAATATTGATAAAATGATAAAAGAGGGAATCTATTTGGAGTATCTTTGGAGAAAAGAAACATAGAAATGTCTTTAAAACATAAAATATAAAAAGAGGTTTACAATTTTTCTCTTTTTTGTTATAATGAGTACCGAGTATGAAATTGCTCCTTGCTTTTTTAGAAAAGCCAAAGACCATAAGGAGGTGTAAAGAATGAGAAATTATGAGATCATGTTTATTGTTAGACCAACCCTTGGAGAAGATGAGGTAAAAAAAGTTGTAAAAAATTTTGAAAATATTTTAACTTCTAATGGAGCTAAAATAACAGATGCTAAGGATCTTGGTCAAAAAGAATTTGCTTATGAAATTAAAAAGTTAAAAAGTGGTTTTTATTTTCTATATGAAATTGAGGCTGCTGATGATAAGGCAATTAAAGAATTTGATCGTTTATCTTTAATAAGTAATGACATTGTTCGTCACTTAATTACTAAGATAGAAAAATAAGAAATGAGGTAAGTGTATGAACCGTGCAATGTTAGTAGGACGACTTACTGCTAAACCTGAACTTCGTTATACGAGTGCAAATTTACCGTTTGCAAGGTTTACTGTTGCAGTAAATCGAACCTTTACTAGTAGAGATGGACAGAGAGAAACTGATTTTATCGGTGTTGTTGTTTGGAGAAAACAAGCTGAAAATGTTTGTAATTTTTTAGACAAAGGAAGTTTAGTTTCTGTAGAAGGAAGAATACAGACTGGAAGTTATGATGATAAAGATGGAAATAAAAGATATACAATGGATGTTGTAGCAGATTCTGTACAATTTTTGGAAAGTAGGGCACAAAGAGATTCTAGAGAATCTATGCCAAGCACTTCTCCTAGTCCATATGATTATCAAAATACAAATGATGTAAATATTGAGGATGATCCATTTGCAGATTTTGGTGATAGTGTTTCTATCGATGATAATTTCCTAGAATAGGGAGGATAAGAATGGCTGAATTTTTTAGAAAAAAGAGAAAAGTATGTCAAATGTGTGCTGGAAAAACAGTGAAATACAGTGATGTTGAAGTAATCAAAAAATATATCAGTAATGACAAATGTAAAATTTTACCTAGAAGAGTTACTGGTAATTGTGCAAAACATCAAAGATATATGGCAAATGAAGTAAAAAAAGCTCGTTTTATGGGACTTATTCCATTTGTTAAATAATTGTGTTATAATAAAATGGACGAGTAACGTTCATTTTTTTGATAAAGGGGTATTTATATGATAAAAAGGGAAAAAAAAGTGAAAATGATAGTATCCGATTTGGATGGGACTTTATTAAACTCTCAAGGACATGTGTCTTTGAAAACAAAAAATATTCTTATTGAAAAACAAAAACAGGGAAAATGTATTGTAATGGCAACAGGGAGAACCTTGGGCTCTAGTAAATATGCTATGGATGATTTTTCTTTTGCTGATTATATTATTATTAATAATGGGGCAGCTATTTATAATGTTTCGAAAGAGTTTTTTCTTTGGCAAGATTCTTTTTTTATAGAAACTGCTATTCAAATTTTTGAAGCTTATAAAGAAAAATGTTCGGCTTTTCAAATTTGTTCTGCTAACTATTCTTATAAGTATTCAAAGAAGATTGAAATAAGTATGAATCCTTCTATTTTACCTGTAAGAGATTTTGCTTCTCTTGTTGAAAAAAATATTCCTGTTTGTGTTATAGAACTGCTTGGTTTGGATTCAAAAGATATTTCTTCTATAGTTGAAGAAATTAATAAGGATTATCCATTGTTAGAAGCTGTTGTTATGCAGGATTCTTTTAGTGAAAATAAGTGGATTGATGTTATGAAAAAAGGAGTTGGTAAAGCTCATGCTCTTCAGAAATTACAAGATATATTAGGTATTTTGGAGAGAGAAACTGTTATTTTTGGAGATGGTAAAAATGATATAGAGATGCTTTCTAAAAATGGTTTTGGTGTAGCTATGGAAAATGCTCTTCCTGAGGTGAAGAAGGTGTGTCAAGATATAACGACTTCTCATGATGAGGATGGTATTGTAAAATGGTTAGATAAAAATGATGTTTAAAAGTTAAATAAAGTTGATATTAAATATGGAAGTG
>CATOOY010000078.1 GCA_951801995.1 uncultured Erysipelotrichaceae bacterium | reverse complement strand
AGATGCTGGTTGGTATCAAAATGTTTATGGAAAATGGTGTATTTGTAATCAGTATGATATAACAAAAGCTCTTTTCTTATCTCCGAATGTAAAAGTTTCTAAAGCAATGTATAATTGGAAAACAGTATCTTGTAATTCTAAAACAGTAGAAGAACTAGCAAGCGAAGTAATAAAAGGACTATGGGGAAATGGAGAAGAAAGAAGAAATAAACTAACAGAAAGTGGTTATGATTATAATAAAGTACAAAGTAGGGTAAATGAAATATTAAAAGCTAGTACCAATGAAAGTATTCATTATAAAGTAAAAACAAATGATACTTTATGGGGTATCTCTAAAAAATTTGGTGTAGACTTAAATACATTATATGTACAAAACAAACAGATAATAGGAGAAAATGCAAACCTTATTTATCCTGGGCAGGTACTAAAAATTAAATAAGAAAGAAAAAAATTATAAATTTACATATATACAAGGGATTCAAGCTTTTATCCTAATATGTGATTTAAAAAGAAAACAAGATATAATGTAATAAGATAGAACTAGATAGTTTCTATCTAAACAAATACATTTCATAACATAAGATTCAATATATATCTACATTAAAATAAAGAATTCTAATTAAAAATATAGAAAATATTTCTTTTTTTAGTAACTATATGGTAAAATAAAAAAGAAAGTAGGTGCTATAGTGAGGGAAATATTTGAAGAACATAAAAAAATAGTGTTTATTTGTGCAAGCTTACTACTGATTGCTATTTTATTATTTATCATTCAAAAAATAGTAGTAGGAAAAGAACACCATAAAATAGAAAAAGGAAATGATTATGTCTATACAATAGACACTTATACATCTAATAAAGGAAAAACATCCTATTTGCCAATTATTAATTTAGATTTTAATACTATTGAAGAATATAATCAAAATATAAAGGAAGCTTATGAAGCCTCTATCCAAATAGAAGAAAATATGGTAACGTATCAATATACAGTATCAAAAAACATACTATTTTTACTTATAAAATTTTCTTACTTAGATATAGAAACAGATGAACTAGAAACAATATACCGCTCATTTAATATAGATCTGAAAAATGGCAAACTATTACAAAATGAAGAGCTTTTAAAAAGATGGAATTACACCAAAGAAGATGTATCAAATACTATCTTGAAAACACTAAAAAACTATTATAGAAAAGGAAGTGAAAAAAAGTACATTGATGATAAAATGTGCAATTTCTCATGTTTCTTATATAATCATTTAATTGAAGAAAAGAACTTAACAAAAAATGTTTCACTTTATTTTGAAAAAGGTGATTTAATTATTTATAAACCATTCTTATTGAATAGTGTTTTAATGGATAAAAGAGTTTTTCCAGTAGATGCTTTTCAAATGAAAATAACAAAGGAGTCTTAATATGATAGGGGAAGCGTATTGTAATGAATCAGGTATTTTACATGTTATTTATTTAGTAAAACTAGGATTAGAACTTGTTAGAATAATCATTCCAATTATTTTAATTATTATGGTTATGATAGATATTTTAAAACTAGTAATAAATAAAGATGTAGAAATAAGAAAAACAACAAAAAAAATAGTAACAAGATTTCTAGCAGCAATCATTTTATTTTTAGTTCCGACTATATTAAATCTTATTTTAAATATTTTAGGAAGCACTACTACTATTGAACTTTCTACTTGCTATATAAATGCGACAAAAGAAAATATAGAAAAATTAAGAAAAGAAGAAAAAGAAAGAGAAGAAAAAGAAACGCAAAATAGAAGAGAAGAACTTGCTCAAACGAAAAAGGAAAAAGATGAAAAAGCCAAAGAATTAAGAAAAAAATTAAAATTTGATACATCTACATCAGATGATGACTTTGAAAGTGTAAAATTGAATGAAAATGCGCAAAGTGGTTCTTGTCTTCCTTCAGCTTTCAAAGAAGGTAAATTTGGAGAAGCTATTGTAAAAAAAGCTAGAGAATATGTAGGTGTTACTCCTTATGTATGGGGAGGGACAAACTTAATAACAGGAGCGGATTGTTCTGGGTTTACCCAAGCAATTTATAAAGAATTTGGAGTGAGTATTACAAGAACAACATTTACACAAATTCATGATGGAGCACCTGTAAATTCATTAAGTGAAGCAAGAGCAGGGGATTTACTTATCTTTCCTGAACATGTAGGAATTTATAATGGAAAAGGTGGTATGATTCATGCTTCCACCTACGGAATTAATACTATAGAAAGTTCAATTAACAGTGGACCTATTATTGGTATAAGAAGAATTGTATGTTAAAAAATTAGGTGAAATAGTGGAATATGTAAAAGCAAAAACCATTCTTTCAAAAGTAAAAAATGGAGAAGAATGGTATGGAGTAAACTATAATATGAATTTATATCGTGGATGTTGCCATGGTTGTATTTATTGTGATAGTAGAAGTGCTTGTTACCATATTGAAAATTTTGATACTATAAAAATAAAAGAAAATGCTCTTATTATTTTAGAAAGAGAATTAATAAAAACAAGAAAAAAAGGTGTAATAGGAATTGGTTCTATGTCAGATACCTATAATCCATTAGAAAGAAAATATCAAATAACAAGAGGTGCCTTAAAATTAATAAATAAATATAATTTTGGAGTATCCATTGATACAAAAAGTGATTTAATTACAAGGGATATAGATATACTAAAAGAGATAAATGAAAAAAAAGATGTAATTGTAAAATTTACTATTACAACCACCAATGATGATTTATCTAAAAAAATAGAACCCAATGTATGTGGCTCTTCAAAAAGATTAAAGGCTATAAAAAAGTTAAGTGAAAATGGTATATTTGTTGGAATTATGTTAAATCCTATTTTACCATTTATTACAGATACAGAAGAAAATATAAAAGAAATAGTGAAATTAGCACATGAAAATGGTGCTAAATTTATTCATACATATATGGGAATGACATTAAGAGAAAATCAAAAAGATTATTATTTAGAAGCATTAGATAAAGAATTTAAAGGATTAAAACAGCAGTACATAAAAAGGTATGGTACAAGATATAATTGTATAGTGCCAAATGCTAAAAGTTTATATCAAATATTTAAAAGGGAATGTGATAAATATGGTATTCTTTATGAAATGAAAGATATTATTCAAGCATATAAGAAAAAGCAAGTCCAAACTGAACAAATGCAATTGTTTTGAAAAATAGTTATATGCATGATAAATTTAAAAATATATAAATAGGGAAGTAGACAATATTCTACTATCAGTTTATTAAATTATGAAATATTTACTAAAAGATTTGTAAAATCATATTCACTGATTTCCTTTTTACTAGAAGATTTTATCATAAAAACTACATATGCTTATTATGTAGTTTTTGATGTTAATTGGGCTCCCTAGTACTAATTAAATTTTAAATATTACAATTGTTTTTTCTTTACCATATTTTTCATAATCACTTCGGGATTTCATTTCTATATAATTTTCAAATTTAGTTTTTTCAAAATTAATTATTTGTGAAATAAATTCATTATCACACAAAAATTTAGTAAGGCCATCACTATAAATTAAAACCATATCACCAGTTGATAGCTCTATTTGGCCTGATTTTATAAAACTTATAGC
>CATOOY010000077.1 GCA_951801995.1 uncultured Erysipelotrichaceae bacterium | reverse complement strand
TTTGAGGTCCTATTTTAAGTTTTTCACATATTTCAATATTTCTTTTATTTTCTTTTAATAATAATAGTAATTCTTGTGTATAATCTATGTCTTTTTCCGTTTCTGCTTCATCATCTTGTTTTATTTCTACTTCATCATCTTGTTTTATTTCTACTTCATCATCTTGTTTCATTTCTACTTTTTCATTTTGATATTTTTTTCTTTTTCCATTTTTTTGTTCTAAATATCTTTGTAAAGAATTATAAATTACTTTCTTTATTTTTTTCATAAGCTTCCTTTCCTGTCTATTTTTAATATTTAAACCTCAAAAAGTCGTTATATATATTAAGTTAAATAAAAGTTTTTGTCAATGTTTTATTTTTAGTAAAAAAAAAATCTATAATATAGACTTTTTATATACTTTTGCTTTTTATCCTTCTATTAATTTATTTAAAGCACCAAAGAAATTTTCTATTCCATCTTTTACTCCATTGTTAATCGTTTTTGATACTTTATTTCCTATGTCTGAAACCTTATTACTATAACTTACATGTGTATTTTTTAAATAATCTTCTATTTTAATATTCTTCCCTTCTTTTACATCTTTTTCAAATTCTTTAATTTCTTTTTCAGTAAGAGCCATTTTTTGATGATTTGTATATTCATAATATCCTGCTCTTTGTGATAAATATAGAGTAATAAAAGCTATAAAAGAAAGGGTTAGTAAATACTTAAATGTTTTATTTAGTATTTTCTGTTTGGTTTTTGCTTCCATAGGCCTCCTTTATATGATTTGCTAAAATAGGCGCTATTGCTTCTACAGTATTCATTACTTCATCTACTGTATTTTCATTTCCACCTAATTCTAATAAAATACTATGGTTTGTTAAATCTTGATTATACACACTACTATCTCTTTTTAAAATACCTCTAGAAAGTCCTTTATAAGTATTTTGTATTTTATTATGAAGATTTGTTACAATAGCATTATTTTCATTTACATAACTTGATTTACCACCTACTACAAAGAGAATTTTGGCATAGTTTTTATTATTTATACTAATGGTAGATAAATCTTTTGTAAGGGCATCTCTATGTAAATCCATTACTAAATCTATTTCATTTTTTGATAAAATATCTTCTGCATAGGCACGTGATGCATAATAACTAAGATCATATGTTAAATTATAGGCTTTTAAGTAATCACTCATCTTTCTTTCTTCTATGATTACTTTTATTCCTTCCTTCTCTAAACGATCTTTTAATAAATAAGATGCCATCATAACATCTGGTGTTATCCCAAATTCTTTCAAACTACCTGCATTATATCCTTCTGTTTGATGTGTACTATAAATATAAATTGTTGGTTTTCTTTCTTTTTTTTCTTCTTTTGTATATGTTATTTGTTTGGGTTTCGAATTCTTCTCTTTATAAAAGAATTCACTTTCTAAAAGGGTTGTAGGTTCATTTACATCAAAACCTATTAAAAAATTTCCTACTTTATAAATTCCTTTTTTTAACTTATTATTATAATTTTTAAAATGGTTTGCATCTTCTAATAAATATTTTATAAATTCTTCATTACTATGAGCAAAATGGATTGTTTTCATATATCTAAAGGAATATACAGTAGCAAGTATAATAATACATAGGTATATTATTATTTTACTTTTTTTTACAAATAATTTTTTTTTGGCTTTAAATTTTTTCAGTTCGTATCACCTTCTTTGTTTTTTAACATATCACTACTTTTTTAAAAAAGGTGTCGATATAAAAACAAATTTATAAATGTGTTACATTTTTATGAAATGCTGTATTGATTCCTTCTCCTAATACAAGTGCTAATTTCTCTACTACAAAGTCTACTTCTTTTGGTGTTACCATTAAATTATATCCTATTGGTGATAATACTTCATAAATTAAATTTTTTGTTTCTATTTCATTTAAGTTTCCAAGCATTCCAAATAAAATTTCTTTATCCTCTTTTTCAATTTCTACATTTTTCTTTAAATAATTTATGTCTCCAACAACTAATTTATGCATAGGATTTTTTATATTTTTTTTCATATATGCATAATGTTTATACATATAATGTATTGTATCTGACACAATGGTAACGGCATCTACTACAGTAGGAACCCCTACTGCAATTACAGGTATTTCCATCGTTTCTTTGCTGATTTCTTTTCGTTTATTTCCAATTCCACTTCCTGGATGAATTCCTGTATCTGTGATTTGGATTGTCTTATTTACTCTTGTAATGGATTGACTAGCAAGTGCATCTATCACAAGTAAAAAATCTGGTTTTACATGTTTTATAGCACCAAATATTAATTCACTTGTCTCTATACCTGTTGTTCCCATTACACCTGGACTTAATACAGATACATTTCTAAATCCTATTTCTAATTCTCCTATTTCTTCTAAATGTCTTGTTACTAATATATTTTCTATAGTAAGTGGTCCTAAGGCATCTGGAGTAGATTTATCATTTCCTAAACCTATTACTAACACAGATGCATCTTTCTTTATGTTATTTTCTTTCAATATTTTTTTTAATTGCTGTGAAAATATTTTGGTTACTTTTTTTCTATTTTCATAGTCTGTTATATCTTCAAATTCTATGGTAATATAATGCCCCTTCTTTTTCCCTATCTCTTTGCTTTGGGTTTCATCTAAAACGATATCTGTAACTATTACATTTTCTGTTTTTTCTTTTATAAAATTGTCCGTTTTTTTATTATTTTCTAAATTTTCAATAATTAAATCAGTACGTAGATTTTTCTTTTCTAATCTTATTTCGTGTCCCATAACTTATCACCAATAATATTTTGTGCAAAAAAGATGGTTTTTATTGCTTTTTTTTTAAGAATTTGTTAAAATAGTTATGTCAAAACGGCTTGGAGGTGAAAATATGGCAAATATGAAAAACGCAAAAAAGAAAATTAAAACAAGTTTGAAAGAAAAAGAATTAAACAGAGTATTTAAGGGAAGTATGCGTACTGCTATTAAAAATACTGAAAAAGCAGTTGATGCAAATGATAAAGAAAAAGCAGTTGAAAATTTAAATATAGCAATTAAAAGAATAGATAAAGCGGGATCTAAAGGAATTGTTCATCGTAATTTTGTATCTCGTAATAAATCACGTTTAGCAAAAAAAGTAAATGAAATGAAGTAATTTACTTCTTTTTTTTCTTATGCATATGATATAATAAGGTAAGGTGATTTCTATGAAAAAAATGATAGCATTTCTTATTCTAATTGGTATTTTAGCTGTTACTTATTTTTATAAAGATACAATTGTTACTTATATTTCTACAGAATATATGTATAAATATGCAAATGTGAAACAAAAAGCAAATGGTTATAAGAAAAATTTAGATATTTCTTTTGTGAAGGAAACAAATAATTTTTTTCCACAAAGTAAGCAAGATATTTTAAATATTATTTATACTTCTCTTAATAATGGAGTCGATTCTTTTATCTATTACTGTACAGATGCTTATAAAGACTGTATAGCTGAATCTGAAAGACTTGCTAAAAATGAAAGTTTACTTTCTAATATTAATACTTTTATTCATCCTTTTAATTCTTATAGTAGACTTTCTTTTAGTATGAATTCACTTGGTAAGGTAGAAATTACAGTTCATAAACAATATTCAGATGAGGAAATTGCTGTTATTACAAAAAAAGTAGATGAAATATATGGAAATATTATTAAAGAAAATATGAGTATTCATGAAA
>CATOOY010000076.1 GCA_951801995.1 uncultured Erysipelotrichaceae bacterium | reverse complement strand
CATCTTTTTTAGACATTTCTTCCATGTAATATAGATTTCCTGCTTTTAATATTCCATAGGCACTATCTACTAAGGCATTTTTCTTTGATTTTTCTACTGTATTTACTATAATAGGGATTGTTATTAAGGCGATTACCGCTATGATGATGATAACAGCTAAGAGTTCTATTAAGGTAAATCCTTTTTTCTTCATATCTATTCTCCTTACTTCTATTTTTTCTATTATCTACTTTACTATACCTAGTTTACCACATTTTTCTATTTTTAACTAGATAATTGTTAGTTTAGTTATCATATATGTAAAAAGAATATTCGCTTAAAAGGGTTTTAGCTAATTTGCCCCCCCCCCCGTTTTACCATTTGCTAACATAAACTACCTACTTTCTTTTTATTTTTTGTTTAAAGTGTATAACAGAAAGTTATGTTTTGTCAATCTCTACTTTATAATGTTTTTTCTAACAAAAAAAGAAGATTTCTCTTCTATCCCATCTTTTCTATATCACTTACATAATCTTCATAAAAGATTCTATCTGGTTTTTGCTTAAAGATGGTAGCTATTCGTACTGCCATATCATAAGTAAGCCTTCTTTGTCTATTTTCTATTTGGCTATAAAAAGGAATACTAATACCTAATTTTTCTGCCATTGCTTTGGATGTTAGTTTCTTTTTTGTTCTTAATTCTTTTAATTTACTTCTCACTTTACATACTCCTTTGCTTCTATTTCTTTTATTATAGCATTCTTTTAACGAGATATAAAGTATTTTATAACATTTTTGAAAGAAACTGTCCTGTATAGCTTTCTTTTACTTTTGCTACTTCTTCTGGTGTACCTTTGGCAACTATTTTTCCACCTTCGTCTCCACCTTCTGGTCCTAAATCAATAATATAATCTGCTACTTTAATAACATCTAAATTATGTTCAATTACAAGAACTGTATCTCCACCTTCTACAATACGATTTAAAATTGTAAGTAGTTTTTTAATATCATTAATATGTAATCCTGTTGTTGGCTCATCTAAAATAAATAAAGTTTTCCCTGTTGGTTTTTTTTGTAATTCTTTAGCAAGTTTTATTCTACCTGCTTCTCCTCCTGATAAAGTAGGAGAACCTTGTCCTATTTTTACATAAGAGAGTCCTACATCTTTTAACATTTGTAATTTACTTTTAATTTTTGGAATATTTTCAAAAAAAGGAAGTGCTTCTTCGACACGCATTTCTAAAACATCATAAATGCTTTTTCCTTTGTATTTAATTGCTAATGTTTCCTGATTGTAACGTGTTCCTTTACAAACCTCACAGGGAACATATACATCTGGAAGGAAATGCATTTCAATTTTTTTTACACCATCTCCCCAGCATGCTTCACATCTTCCCCCTTTGACGTTAAAAGAAAACCTTCCTTTATCATATCCTTTGATTTTAGATTCTTTGGTGGATGCAAATACATCTCTAATATCATCAAATACACCTGTATAGGTTGCTGGATTACTTCTTGGTGTTCTTCCAATTGGGGTTTGGCTAATATCTACAATTTTATCTATATTTTCTAACCCTTTTACTTCTTTATGTAATCCTGGTTTTTCTTTGTTTTTATATAATTGATTTGCTATTTTCTTATATAAAATATCATTTACAAGTGTACTTTTTCCACTTCCTGATACTCCTGTTACGCAAATAAATGTACCTAGTGGGAATTTTACATTTATATTTTTTAAATTATTTTGAGAAGCACCCTTTATTTCAAGATATTTTTTATTTCCTTTTCTTCTTTTATTTGGTACTTCTATTTTTAATTTTCCAGAAAGATATTTTCCTGTTAAACTATTTTCATCTTTCATTACTTCTTTTGGTGTACCTTTGGCAACCACTTTCCCTCCATGCATTCCTGCACCTGGACCTATGTCTACTAAATAATCACTTGCTAGCATAGTATCTGTATCATGTTCTACTACAACAAGGGTATTTCCTAAGTCACGCATTTCTAAAAGGGAATTTATTAGTCTATTATTGTCTCTTTGATGCAATCCTATACTTGGTTCATCTAATACATATAAAACTCCTGTTAGTCTAGAACCAATTTGAGTAGCTAAACGTATACGTTGTGCTTCTCCTCCTGATAATGTTCCTGCACTTCTTGCTAATGTTAAATAATCTAATCCTACGTTGATTAAAAAATTTAGTCTATTTTGGATTTCTTCTATAATTAGATGTGCAATTTCTTTTTCCTCTTTGGTCAGTTTTAATTTAGTGAGAAAAGGGGCTAATTTCCCTATAGACAGTTCGGTTATTTCATGAATATCTTTGCTTCCTATTTTTACCGCTAAAACGTCTTCTTTTAAACGAGAACCATGACATTTTTCACAAGTAAGTTCTGTCATGTATCCTTCAATCCATTCTCTGATCCAAGCACTTTTGGTTTCTATATATCTTCTTTCTAGGTTTGTAATTACTCCTTCAAAGTAACTTTTTGATTTTCTGGTATTTCCATTTTTCGCAACATAGTGAAATTCTATTAAATCTTTAGAACCATATAGAATAATATTTAATTCTTCTTCTTTTAGATTACATATAGGTTTTGTTAGATCGATATTATAGTAAGCACATGTTGTTTTTAATTCATTAAAATAAATTCCATCGTCTGCATTTATAGTACGAATGGCTCCTTCTATAACAGATTTATTTCTGTCTGGAATAATTAAATCTAAATCTATTTTTTGTTTGATTCCTAGTCCTTTGCATTCTTCACAAGCTCCATATGGGGCATTAAATGAAAATAAACGTGGTTCTAATTCTGGAAGGGAAAAATCACATTCTGGACAGGCATACATTTCACTCATTATAATAGGTTTTTCTCCTATTACATCTACGACTACTTTTCCATGTGCTAATTTGGTGGCAAGTTCTATTGCTTCATATAATCTTCCTCTTACTTCTTCTTTTATAATCAATCTATCTACTATTACGCTTATTTTATGTTTTTTTGTTTTAGAAAGTTCTATTTCTTCTGATAAATCATATTCCTTGTCATCTACAATCACACGTACAAAACCATCTTTACGTAATTTTTCTAATAAATCTTTATGGGTTCCTTTTTCTCCATAAATTATGGGACTTAAAATCCTTATCTTTGTTTTTTCTTCTAATTTTAATGTTTGATTTACCATTTCTTCTATTGACTGACTTGTAATTGGTTTTTTATGAATTGGGCAAATAGGTACCCCTATTCTTGCATATAAAAGTCTTAAATAATCATAAATTTCTGTAACGGTTCCTACTGTACTTCTTGGATTTTTATTGGTTGTTTTTTGATCGATACTAATAGAGGGAGAAAGTCCTTCTATGGAATCTACTTCTGGTTTTTCACTTCCTCCTAGAAATTGTCTTGCATAAGCAGATAAGCTATCTACATAGCGTCTTTTTCCTTCTGCATAAATGGTATCAAATGCTAGTGAAGATTTTCCACTTCCTGATACTCCTGTCATAACAATTAGTTTATCTTTTGGTAGTTCAATTGATATGTTTTTTAAGTTATTTTCTCTTGCACCTTTAATAATAATTTTATCCACTTTTTCACCTTCTTATTTAATTTTTAGTTATTATAACACACTTTTGCTTTGTTTCTTTAGACAATTTTTGTCATTTTTTACAGTATATCATACAAAACATTTGTTTGCAATTATTTCTATAAAAAAAAGCTTATTTTATATAGGCTTTTATAAAAAAGATTGATAAACACTTTTTTTACTTT
>CATOOY010000075.1 GCA_951801995.1 uncultured Erysipelotrichaceae bacterium | reverse complement strand
TTAGATAGATTAACTAGAAGTGTTTATGATATTGAAAAGTTAATGAAAATAGTAAATGATAATGAATGTGATATAGATTGTATGGCAGATGAATCAAATACTACTACTTCTAATGGTAGAATGGTTATGAGAATAATGACTAGTGTATCACAAAATGAAATAGAAAAATGTAGTGAAAGAACTAAATTTGGAATGGCTGGGGCAATTCGTTCTGGTCACATCCCAAATCAATGCCCCTTAGGATTTAAAAGAGTAAATAAAAAGTTAGTTCCAGATCCATTAACTAAAGACATAATTATAAGAATATTTGATTTATATTTAGAAGGTAAAAGTTATCAAACTATTGCTAATATCTATAATGAAGAACAAGTTTTAGGTAAAACTAACTGGAGAGATTCAACAATAAATCATATTATGACAAATGAACTTTATAAAGATGATTATGTACATGGTAAAAGAACGAAACATCCAACTTATTATGAAAATGTTGTAGAACCTTTAGTATCTAAACAAAAGTGGGATGACTGTCAATATCAGAAATTAAGAAATGCTAGACATTACGAAAGAACTGCAACCTATCTTTTTACGAATAAATTAAAATGTTCTTCTTGTGGTAGATTTTTAGGTGGATGTGCAACAACTAAGCCTAATGGTAAGAAATATTACAAAAGGAGAATATTTTTCCAAATATGATGATAATATCCTAATGAATTTTAGCACATTAAATCATATTAGTATCAGTTTTAAAAATGGGAATTGTCCTTTAGAATTTTTAGAAAAAGTTGATTGGAATGAAAATTGATTTTTGACAAGAATTAAAAAATATGCTATTATGAATATGTCAAGGAAACTTGCATAAAATAAAAAAGGGAACATTCAGTTTTGACTAGTTGAATGTCTACCCTAAATAATTTAGTTAGACATTTAATTCAATGTAGAATTAAGTGTCATTTTTTTATTGCTACTATCATAATGATAAGAAGGAATAAAATGATAGTAATGTATCGAAGAACTTTGATTACAAAATTTCTTTTCTTCATTATTATCAAACCTCCTCTCTATAAGAGATTTGGTAGACACTCAACAACTGATATTCCCTATAAAAAGTATACTATTAAAAGATACTAAAAACAAGCGAACAAGTGAAATTTTTAGAACAAGATTATATAAACCATGCTATACTTATATTAGTTAGTAATTATTACTGCCTATTATTGTTTTTGAGAAAAGTTATTCAACTTCTTCTTCACAGGCACCAGTGTCGAATCTGTTCGAACTATTCGAACTTTTAGATATAGAATCAATCAGAAATGATTGGTTTTTTCGTTTTATAAAAAAAATCATAGAAAGGTTGGTGTCTATGATTTATGTAATCAAAAAAAGAAATTGATATGGAGGAATCTTTAAAGAAAAGATTAGAGATAATATGTGATTTTTGTAATACTACTCCAACGATTATAAATGGTAGTATTCGTAAGATTGATAAGACTAATCTAGCATATATCAAATGACACACAATAATAAAGTTTATGATTTACTTTATTTTAAAAGAATTATTGAAGATTATAATATAAAATTCGTTTTGAATAAGTTGCAGAGGTATGAGTAAAATCATTGGATTGGTTACAATAAATTAGATTTTGTAGTATAATATTAGTCGAATTGATTTTGAGGGATTAAAATGAAGTTATATATACAAGCAATTAAATTATTACTTAATAAATTTATACTAAGAAGAAATAATGGAATCATTATTAAAGACTTTTCTGAAAAAATGGGTGTAGTTTATATTAAATTAGCCCAAATGTTAGCAACTCAGAATTTTGGTAATCTATTTACTGAAAAAGATAGACAAATGTTATCAAGTATTTGTGATAATTGTAATCCTATTAGTTATGGTGAAATTGAAAAAATATTAAAACAAGAATATGGAGCAAATTTAGATAATCTGTTTAGTTTTATAGAAAAAGAGCCAGTTGGCTCTGCATCTGTATCACAAGTACATAGAGCAATACTTAAAACTGGAGAAGAAGTGGCAATCAAAATTAAAAGAAAAGATATCACAAGAACATTAGATGAAGATATAAAACGAATAAAAAAAATTGTTCATAGATTTGGTAAATTTATAAATTTTAGTAATTTTACTGGTGGAGATCACGCACTAGATTTATATTTAGAGTGGATACAACAAGAAACAGATTTTGCACATGAAAAAGAAAATATCAAAGTATATCAAAACTTTGCAGATAGTGTCAATGGAAAAGTAAGTGGTACTAAAAAAATTAAAGTTCCTAAATTATATGAAGAATATTGTACAGACACTATAATTGTTATGGAATTTATAAGAACTCAAACTATTAATAAATTAGAATTAACCGATGAAAATAAAACTAAGATTACTACTGCTTTAAATAGTTATATTAGGTCAAGTTTTTGGGCATTGTTTAATGATAAACAAATAGTCTTTCATGGAGATCCTCATAGTGGAAATATTTGTATAGATGAAGATAACAATATTTGCTTTTTAGATATGGGGCTATTGTGTGCTTTAAGTGATGATGATGCTAAATTATGTAGAAATTTCTTTTTAACAGTATACTCTGGAAATTATGAAAAGTTGTATGGTATGCTAGTTTCTTACGGAGATATGAGTGAAGAAAAAAAGAAATCATTTAAAAAAGATTGTAAAAAATATTGTGAAGATATAAAGAAAAAAGAAGTTACTTATTACTTTATTGATATGGTCAATGTTTGTTTAAACTATGAATTTGTTCCTCCTAATTTCCTATTTAATATGGCAAAGGCATTCGTTTGTTTAAATGGTATTAGTAATTTTTCCGATAATAAATGTACTGCAAAAGAGTTATTACAAGAACAAACAATGGAATTTTTAGTTAAAAGAAGTCTAAAAGATTGCAAAGGAATTGTAATAGATAGTTTACGTATTGCTCCAAAAGCATTAGAAAATATCTCACAATATGGATTAGTGAATACTATTGCAAAGGTAACAAACAATAGTGAAATAAAAAAAGATGTAAGACAATCTTTAGAAAATTTAAGAGAAATGTTAGATTTAATTAAATTATCTTGTGGTGATGAAATTCCAGTACAACCAGATCAAACACAACAAAAAACAAAACATTTGTAAAATTATATAAGTAGAATAAAATTATTGCTACTTTTTTCATATTTTGCTAAAATGTATGTAGTGATTGATTCTTATATCAATCGTTGCGGTAAAAAGTTGTAGATAACTACATCACTCACACCAGATTGATAGAAAACTCGAGCTTTCTATATTTTTGTAGAAATTCGAGTTTTAATATGGATAAAATGGTTCCCCTCAAAAAGTAGTTGTAACAAATTTATATATTGGTTTGAAACTATGTATATATGAATCCCATTTTGAATAAATTGCATTCCAAATTATATAGTCAAAAAATTTAAAGGATACTAAAAAGCAAAACAAAGCATATGAAAAATGAGATATATTCCTGATAATAGTATTTTTCTTGTTTTAAATTTAACTCCAAAAGAAGATTTTGATTATAATGATATAAATGAAGTTAAAAATACATATTATGAAAGTTTTTTAAATTATTATATCCAAGTGATAGTGATATTAAAAAAATTATGATTTCTTGTATGAATATTACATATATATTCAAAAATTAAAATTGTTGTAAACGTCTCCATTAATCGCACCATAAGTGTATGAGAAGAATTTTTTAAAAGTTTGCTGAATTATAGATAGCCTACTTCAATAAAAT
>CATOOY010000074.1 GCA_951801995.1 uncultured Erysipelotrichaceae bacterium | reverse complement strand
AGTACTGTGCCTGTAAAAGTGTATCTGAATTAAAAGTAACATTAAAAGATACAAATTGTAATATTAATAGTGAAACAGGAGAAATAACAGATAATAAAGATGCTTTCGAAGAAAGAGTAAAAGCCTTAGAAGAAAAAGTAGTTGTATTAGAAACAAGTAAAAATGAATTAACTCAAAAAGTAAATACATTAGAAAAAAAGAAAGTAATGCCAGGAACAGTCATATCTTATATGGGAAATAATGTACCAGAAGGATATTTACCATGTAATGGAGGAATATACAGTATCAGTACCTATAAAGAATTAGCAGACCAAATCAAAAAAGAATTTGGAAGATATAATTATTATGGAGGAAATGGAAGTACAACTTTTGCTGTACCCGATTTAAGAGGGGAATTCTTAAGAGGAACGGGAACTAATGGTCATAGTGGACAGGGAAGTGGCTCTTCCGTAGGAACACATCAAAATGGCACAGTTATTCCATACATTCAAGTTGCATCAGATACAAAAGAACTTGCTACGTATACAAATGGAAATACTAGAAATACTCTTTCTTACCCTGATAGTACACTATCTACATCGACCCAAGCAATAATGTGGGAAAATGGCAGAATAGATTCTACTTCCTCTTGGATAAGGAATAAAGAACAAACATTTACATCTCGTCCTACCAATACATCAGTACTATACTGTATAAAATATTAAATATTTATTAAAAAAAGAGAAACCCTTTTTTTCTCTTTTTTTTTATGTTAAAATAAGAGTAATTAGGGTGGTGTTGTTATGCTTAAAATGAATGTTCTTCCAGCAGATACATATATAGTCATCAATAAAAGCATATTAAGTGAGCAAGACCGTAAAATTGTAATTATGTTATATCAGCCTATTATAGGCTCCCAAGCTGTATCCCTTTACTTCACCTTTTGGTCTTATTTAGATAAAAATGAGTTATTTTCTGAAGAATGGACCCACCATCATTTAATGACCAATATGGGAATAAAATTAGATGAAATCATAGAAGCTAGAGAAAAATTAGAAGCAATTGGTCTTTTAAAAACTTATGTAAAAAAAGAAAATGTAAATAATTTTGTATATGAAATGTATGCACCATTAATACCAACAGAATTTATAAATAATCCGATTTTAGGAATCACACTTTATAATAATGTAGGAAAAAAAGAATATGAAAAAATAATTACTTATTTTAAATTACCAAAAATAAATTTAAAAGAATATGAAGATATTACTGTTTTATTTAGCGAAGTTTTTGATGTAAAAGCAAAAGACACTATCCTTACAGATAGTGAATTTAGAAGTAGACAAACTCGTAAATTAAATATTATATCAAAAATAGATTTATCTGGAATTTTAGGTTTATTACCAGAAGAATATCTAAATGTAAGAAGTATAACCCAAGATACTAAAGATCTACTTTATAAACTTTCTTATATTTATAATTTAGATGATGATAACTTATTAGAAGTAATTCGAAACTCTATTACAGAAAAATGTACGTTAGATAAGAGAAAATTAAGAGAACAAGCAAGAAAACTATATGAATTTGAACATAGTGGTTCCCTCCCAAGTTTAATCTATAAAAATCAACCAGAATATTTAAGAAATAAAGTAGGAGATACTTCTAAAAGAGCAAAAATTATATATACTTTTGAAACTACATCCCCTTATACTTTTCTAGCTAGTAAATATAAAGGAGGAAAAGTACCACTTTCAGAAGTAAAATTATTAGAATATTTAGCAATCGATTTAGAATTAAAACCAGGTGTGATAAATGTAGTCATAGATTATATTCTACGTATCAATAATAATAAACTCACGAAAAACTTTGTCATCACAGTAGCAGCCCAGTTCAAAAAATCAGGTGTAGAAACAGTAGAAGATGCGATGAAATTAGCCGAAAAAGAATATAAAAGTAGAAATACAAAAAAAGAGAAAAAAGAAATAAAAAAACCAGAATGGTTCCATCAAAAAATAGAAAAAAATGAAGCCAAAGAAGAAGAAAAAGAAGAATTATCAAAACTATTAGAGGAGTTCAGGTGATTAGATGCAAACACTATGTATAGAAGACAAAATTGATAAAAAAAAATTAAAACAAGATTTTCAAAAGTCGATGCAAGATAACGATTTTGAAAACCTAATAAATCATTTAAAAGTAGAAGAACAAGAACTTTTATATAATCGTTCCAATCTAGAAGAAGCCAAAACAGAATATACAAATTGCCAAAATTGTAAAAATTTGCTTGCATGTAAAAATAAAATAACAGGGTATGCATACCTTCCAAAAGTCCAAGGAGGAAAACTTCTATTTAATTACAAAGAGTGTAAATACAAACATAAAATAGAAGTACAAAATAGTCATTTAAAAAATATTTATTTAGTAGATGTACCCAAAGAACTACAAAATGCTAAAATGAAAGATATTTATAAAGATGATAAAAATAGATTTGAATGTATTAAATATCTAATTCAATTTGTAAATAACTATGAAAAAGGAAAAATAGGAAAAGGTCTTTATTTATATGGAAACTTTGGATGTGGAAAAACATACCTAATCGCATCTGTTTTTAACGAATTAGCAAAAAAAAATAAAAAAAGTGCTATTCTATTTTGGCCAGAATTTTTAAGAAATTTAAAATCATCTTTTGGAAGCGATTTTGAAGAAAAAATGACCAAAATAAAAAAAGTAGAACTTCTTCTAATAGATGATATAGGAGCAGAAACAACCACAACATGGGGAAGAGATGAAATATTAGGCCCTATTTTACAGTATCGGATGAATGAAAATTTATCAACCTTTTTTACATCCAATTTATCACTAGAAGAATTAGAAGAACACCTAAGTGCTTCTAAAGATAAAATAGAGGCAGTAAAAGCAAAAAGACTAATAGAAAGAATGAAACAATTAGCACATGTAGAAAAAATGGTAAGTGAAAACTTACGAAAGTAGGGGATTTATGGGAAAAAGTTATAAGAAAAATATCAAAGATAAAAATATAGGAAAAAAAATAAGTATAAAAAAAGAAATAAGACAATTTGATGAAAAATTAGTTTTTGAAACAGAAGAAGAATTTTCATTAGCGCTAAATGTTTTTTTACAAGATATAGAAGAACCCAAAATAAGAAAATATATTTTTGCATATATAAGGCATATATTAGAAAAAAGAGAAAAATTAACAAAACAATTCGATCGTAAAAAGAAAACAGCAAGTATCTCTAAAATAGAAGAATTAAAAACCAATATAGAAAAGCAAACAAAAATATTATCTTATTTAAATAAGAGATTAGAAGAACAAAAAGAAGAAAAACATCAAAAAATAAATAAAAGTAGTACAAAAATAGAAAGCAAAATAAAAAAACAAGAACACCTACAAGATGTAGATGATTATGAAAGGGATTATATATCCTTAGGACAAGCTTTAGTAAACAAATCTTTAGATGCTACTTATATAGAAGATATAAAAGACTTCATTGATTTAATATGCCATCTAGAAGAGGAAAAACAAATATCAAAAAAAGCAGTAGAAAATATATTATATTTAATTGTAGATATTTTAAGACAAAAAATAAACAAAACAAATAAAGATGATAAAAAAACAAGAGAGGAATACAAAAGAATAAGGAGTAAAACAGAAATTGTTTTACAAATTTATAAAGAAGAGCATAGAAAACCAAAACATGATTATTATTACGACATTTTAGAAAGATTACTTACATCACCTAAAAATTATTACATAATAGAAAAGCTACTAGAAAACATCAAAGAATTTGTAAATGCTAAAACAATAATACACCAAAGAGAAATAACATATGAAAAGCATAT
>CATOOY010000073.1 GCA_951801995.1 uncultured Erysipelotrichaceae bacterium | reverse complement strand
AGACACCTGTATATGATAAAGATGCAAGTGTAGTAAAAGATCAAATCTTTAAAGGACTAGAGTTTGTAAATATAGGAATAGAAGGTGGAGAAATAACAACATCTGTAATAAATAATACAGGAGTAGTGTATGAACCATCTACATTTACAATAAAAGTAAAAGATGAAAATGATAAAGTAATAGTAGAACTAAAAGAAAATATAAGCGAAGCTATTCCAAATGGAGAAACAAGGAAAGTAGTAAGTCATACAGATACAGACTTAAGTAAAGCTTATAGTATTGAATATAGTGTAGACTAATAACTATAAAGAAATAGTAAAAAATATATAGGTGAAAAGAGTTTATAAACCTTTCCACCTTTTTCATTTCTAAAAATAAAGAAACATGATATAATTATTATAGAAGAGAAATGAGGAAAGAACATGAGAAAAGTAATGACAGTAGATGGAAACGAAGCCTGTAGTTACACATCTTATTTTTTTACAGAAATAGCAGGAATTTATCCAATCACACCATCCTCACCAATGGCAGAACATATAGATGAATGGAGTGTACAAGGAAAAAAAAATATTTTTGAAAATGAGGTAAAAGTAGTTGAGATGCAAAGTGAAGCAGGAGCAGCAGGAATGGTACATGGTTCTTTAGTATCTGGCCTTTTAACAAGCACCTATACAGCAAGTCAAGGACTCCTTTTAATGATACCAAATATGTATAAAATAGCAGGAGAAATGCTTCCACTTACTATGCATGTAGCAGCAAGAACCTTATCCACACATGCCTTAAGTATCTTTGGAGATCATAGTGATATATATGCAGCAAGAATGACAGGATTTGCTATGCTTGCCTCTTCCTCTGTACAAGATGCTGCCTTACTTTCTGCAGTAGCCCATCTATCAGCAATAAAATCTTCCATTCCCTTTATGCATTTCTTTGATGGCTTTCGTACCAGTCATGAAATAAATAAAATAAAAGTATTAGAAGAAGAAGATTATAAAAATTTAATAGATGAAGAAGCACTTGCTAAATTTAGAAACAAAGCTATGAATCCTATTACCCCAAATACAAGAGGAACGGCCTCTAATGATGATATTTTCTTTCAAAATACAGAAGCAAGAAATGAAGATTATGAACAGCTACCAGACATTGTAAATCGTTATATGAAAAAAATAAATACAAGAACAAGGTTAGAATATAGACCCTTTAATTATTATGGTTCAAAAAGTGCTAAAAAAGTAATTGTTGCTATGGGATCGGTTTGTGAAACAATAAAAGAAACAGTAGATTATTTAAACAAAGAAGGAGAAAAAGTAGGATTAATAGAAGTACACCTTTATCGCCCATTTAGTGCAAAATATTTTTTAAAAGAATTGCCTAATACTGTAAATAAAATAGCAGTTTTAGATCGTACCAAAGAAATAGGAAGTGTAGGAGAACCCTTATTTTTAGATGTTTCTGCAGTTTTAAGAGGAAAGAAAATAAAAGTAGTAGGAGGAAGATTTGGACTTTCTTCTAAAAACACTACCCCAGCCCAAATCAAAGCTGTTTTTGATAGTCTAGAAAAACCAATCCATAATTTTACAATAGGAATTAAAGATGATGTAACCAATTTAAGCCTATCTATAGATGAAAATTTCAAAATAGGAGGAACAGAAGATTATCTTTTCTATGGATATGGTAGTGATGGAATGGTAACAGCTTCCAAAGGAATTATAAAATTAGTAGGAGAAAAAAGTAAAAAATATGTACAAGGCTATTTTCAGTATGACTCAAGAAAATCAGGTGGTGTAACAGTATCACATCTAAGATTTTCAGAAAGAGAAATTCGTAAAACATATTATGTAGAAGATCCCAAATTTATAGTAGTTACCAAAGATAGCTATTTTTTAGAATTTGATGTTTTAAAAGATATAAAAGAAAAAGGAGTTCTTTTAGTAAATACAAGTAAAACAGAAGAAGAATTTTTAAATATGTTAACAGATGATATAAAATATATCATCTTAAATAAAAATATAAAATTATATATTATAAATGCATATGATCTAGCAAATAAATTAGGATTAAAAAATAAAATAAGCACTATTATTCAGTCTGCTATTATGTATCTTTCGAATCTCATTGATTATACCAAAGCCAAAGAAGAAATGAAAAAATTGGCCAAAGAAAAATTTACAAAAAAAGGCGAAGAAATAGTAAAAGCCAACCTTTATGCCATTGAAGGAGCACCAAATTATATAAAAGAAATCAAAATAAAAGAAGAACATTTTTTAATAGAAGAGGAAACAGAACCTACCAAAGTAATAGAAGCACTTATGCAAAGAAAAGGAAACGATTTACCAGTATCTGCCTTCCTAAAGCATAAAGATGGTATTTACCAAGGAGCAACTAGCAAATATGAGAAAAAAGGGTATAGTGATATCGTTCCCAAATATATTATGGAAAACTGTATTTCTTGTAACCAATGTGCCTTAGTTTGTCCACATAATGTAATAAGACCTTATTTATTAGACGAAGAAGAATATGAAAATGCACCTTCTTATGTACAAGAAAAGTGCAAAAAAGATTTAGTAAAAAAAGAGTATTATTTTACCATAGGAATATCGATTGAAGATTGTACAGGATGTGGACTTTGTATAAAAACATGCCCAGGACTTCGTAATGCAAAAGCACTCATCAGTGAAAAATTAATAATGGAACGAAAAGAAAATGAACAAAAGAGATTTAACTACTTAAACAAAAACATAAAAAATAAAAAAATATTTCCAGAAGATACCGTAAAAGGAGTAGGTTTTTATAATTGTAACTTTGAATTTTGTGGTGCATGTGCAGGTTGTGGGGAAACCCCTTATATAAAACTCCTAACAAGCTTAGTAGGAGAAAAACTAATGATTGCCAATGCAACTGGTTGTTCTTCTATCTATGGAGGAAGTACCTCTTCTATGCCATATAATATACCTTGGGCAAGTTCTCTTTTTGAAGACAATGCTGAATTTGGATTTGGAATGTATATGTCCAATAAATTACTAAAAGAACAAATAAAAAAAGTAATGGAAGAAAATAGTAACAATAAAAATGCTCCATTATTTAAGAAATGGATAGAAAATCAAGAAAATTATGAAATTACAAAAGAAATCTATGAAAAAATAGATTATAATGAAGTTCCAGAATTTATCAAAGAACATAAAAAAGATCTTATTGCCAAGTCTATTTGGATAATAGGAGGAGATGGTTGGGCCTATGATATTGGTTTTGGTGGAATCGATCATGTACTTTCCTCAAGAGAAAACGTAAAAATATTAGTACTAGACTCAGAAGTATATTCCAATACAGGAGGACAATCTTCTAAATCGACAGGAATGGGAAGCTTAGCATCTTTTGCACAAAGTGGTAAAAGAACAAGAAAAAAGGATTTAGCTCGTATTGCTATGTGTTACGATAATGTCTTTGTAGCATCTATCTCTCTTGGTTATAGCTTTCTAAACACCATTCGTATTATGAAAGAAGCAATAGAATTTGATGGTCCTGCGATTGTGATTGCTTACTCACCATGTATATCACATGGAATCAAAAAAGGAATGGATCATTCTATAGAAGAAGAGAAACTAGCAACAAGATGTGGTTATGCCCCTGTATTTACATGTAATCCCAAAACAGGACGAGTAAAACTTTATAGTAAAGACACAGATTTCTCTTTATATGAAAAATTCTTAGAAGGAGAAACAAGGTATGCCAATTTAAAGAAACAAAATGAAGAAGAAGCAAGAAGACTTTTAAATCGAAATAAAAAATATGCAGTACAAAGATATAATTATTTTAAAAATTTAGACGAACAAACAGAAAAATTAGAAAAATAAAAACATGTTTTCAAAAAAAATTATCTTAAAAACATGTTTTTTTTATTAGAAATTTACTTATAAAAAACATTGACAAACAAATGTACGTAATGTATATTGGGAATATAGGGAAAAGTA
>CATOOY010000072.1 GCA_951801995.1 uncultured Erysipelotrichaceae bacterium | reverse complement strand
AAAGTCTAAAGGAATGCAAAAGCAGAAAAGTGTAAATGGAAAAATAATTTGTGAAACAAGGGGAACAAAGAGTATATTTAAGAAAAGAGACATTATGTTTATTTCAAAGTTAGTGTTTATTTGAATGGGAAGAGCTGCTATAAAGGATAAAAATGATACAATAAATAAATCGTGTAAAAATTTCTTTTTACAGAACTTCTTTCCATAACATAGTAAGAAAAAACTAATTGTAAAACTATATAAGAAACCTGTATGATATACAAAATAAGGATTATACCATAAGAAAAAACAAGTAAGAAATATATATATAAATATAGGGTTTATTTTTAAAGAAAACAATCGTTTTAAAAAAAGTAAGGTAAAAAAAATTGTACTTCTTAATACGGAAGGAGTGAAGTTGGCTAAAAATGCATAGAAAAAAAGAAAACAAATACAAATAAAATAACAAATTGTTTCTTTTGAAAATATTTTTTTGAATAACTGTAAAATAAGAAAGGAAAATAAAGATATATGCATACCAGAAATAGCAAATAGATGGCTCATCCCGTTTTTTAAATAACTTTCTTTTACTTCTTTTTTTATAAAAGAGGTATTCCCTAATAAAAATGTATAATAATAGGCTTTGTTTTTAGAACGATTTACTTTTTTTATGATTTTGTTTTTTATTTTATAATGTATTTTGGGGTTTTCTTTATAAAGAATAAATTTTTCTACATTACATTTTCTATATATTTTTTTGCTTTGTAAATACTTTTGATAAGAAAAAATATGAAAGTTACGATTGGTATTTTCTTTTTCTAGTAATCCTTTTCCTTTTATCCAATTTCCTAACTTATATTTTTCAAATGTATTTTTTTCTTTTTCTGATTTTATTTTATACTTTAGAAGAAGTTTTTCTTCTGCTTTTAATGTAATAGTAAGTATGTTTTCTTCTATTTTCATTTCTTCTATTATGCCTTTAAATGTGATTTCTTTTTTGGTATAAATAGAAATAGGTTCTTTTTTTATTTTATAAAAAACAAAAGCAAATGTAAGGATAGGTACAATCAAACATATTTTATATGGTAATATAATCTTTGATTTTATCAAAAATAGAATCCCCTATTCCTTTTACATTTTTTATATCTTCCACTTTGGTAAAAGGTGTTTTTTTTCTATATTCTATAATTGCAATCGCTTTAGAAGAGCCAATACTTGGAAGTGTTTCTAATTCTTCTTTGGTAGCTATATTTATATTTACTATTTTATTTTCTCCTGCCTCATTTTCTTTTTTATTTGTATATGTTTTTCCTTTTTCAATACAACCATCATTTTGTACAGTAGGACATCTACAAGTTTTATCTACATATTGGATTGTTTTGTTTCCTTCTATATATTCTTTTATTTCTTCATTTGTATAAATGATAATAATCATTTCATCTGTTATTTTTTTTCCTAAATTAATATATTCTGTATTCGCATTTTCTTTAAAACCACCTGCTTTTGTTACAACATCTTTGATACGTGCTCCTTTTTCTATTTCATATACATTGGGATTTACTACAGCACCTTTAATATCTACAAAGTATTTTGTTATTTTTTCTTTTTCTTCTTTCTTTATTTCTGTTATATTTTCTTCTAAAACGATATCTTCTTCTTTGTATAATAAAATAAACAAAAGAAAAACACATATGATACCTGTTATTATTCCTATGTGTATTTTATACGTTTTCAGTATTTTTAATATTTTTTCTTTCTCCATAATACCACCTATCTATATTTACTTTTCATAGATGGGTTTTTCCTTTTATTTTGTGCATGCACTTTGTGTTTCATCAAATTCAAAATGATAGCTTATTTTAGAATCTACTGTTACTTTTATTCCAAGATTTAAATCTAGCTTATTATCTTCTAAAGCATTTACTAAGTTGTCTTCTAAAAGTCTTTCTTTTACTAAATCATTTAAGGAAATACAATATATATTGCCTTCTACACTGGGATAATTATTTTTATATCTCTGTATATAGGTTTCTGCTGCACTTATAATAAGCTTTTTTTGACTTTCATTTAAATCTTTTTTCATATTGCGATAAGGAGAAGATATAGCAGATACTACTATAATCATAACAAGTGATAAAAGTGTAATAACGGCTAGTAGTTCTACTAGTGTAAATCCTTTTTTTTTCATAAATACCTCCTATATTTTTATTTTTTTGTTTTTTGTTTCTATATTTACTCTTTGTACAATTGCAAGTGCACAGATAAGGGAAATTGTAAAGGATCCACCATAACTTAAAAATGGAAGGGGTACTCCTGTTAAAGGAAGAAGTCCAAATAAACCTCCTAAATTTACAAATATATGTAAGAAAAGATAGGTTCCTATTCCTAAACAAAAGTATCTACCACGAATAGTGGTTGCCATAGAAGCAATAATAAATATTCTATATAAAATCGCTATATATATTCCTAGTAAAATGGTACTAAAAATTAGACCATATTCTTCCATAATAATCGCAAATACAGAATCGGTATGTGGCTCTGGTATATAAGAATATTTTTGTTTACTTTTTCCTATGCCCAAACCTAATAACCCTCCATCATTGATGGCAATCATACCATTACATATTTGGTATCCTCCTTCTTCATAATTACTACATGGGTTAAAGAAATTAAATCTATCTATTTGTTCTTCTGTTAATATTTTATGGCCTGATGCAAGTACACCTAAGATGATAATAATGAGGGTTACTCCGACAAATAGTGATGTTTTTAATTTATCTACTTTTAAAATGGGGCTTGATAGAAATAAAATGCCAAATATACCAAGTAATATCATTCCTGTTCCTAGGTCTTTTTGTAAAAAAACAATGACAGGGTATAATCCTCCTACTACTAAAATAATAAAAATGAGATCATAGTGATTGATTCCTTTGGTTCTTAATTTTTTATAAAATTTTTCAAAGAGAATAGAAACACATATAATAAGAACTGGTTTGGCAAATTCACTCGGTTGAAAACGAATTGTACCGATTGTAATCCAGTTTTTTGATCCTCTATGTGCATCTCCATTTAGATACAGAAATCCTAGTACTGCTAGAATAGATAGATAAGCGATAAGTGCTAGTGTATCGTATTTTTTCGTATTTATGTTTAATATAATAATAGATAGGATAAAAGCTATTAGTAACATTTCACTTTGTTTATAAAAATAATAATATAATGGTACATCTTGTGTAACTGCTTCTCTTGATGAGGCTGTTACAATATTTAGTAAACCATAACTTATCATAAAAATAGTTAAAACTAATAATGGTTTATCCATATCTTTTATCAGTTTTTTTATTTTGTTCATGAATAGTTTCACATCCTATCATAACAATCATATCATATATTAGACCTATTTTAAATACAAAAAAATATATTTACTGTATTTAAATGTGTAAATTAGGTTTTTGTATAAACATTTTTTTATACCAAGAATAAAATATATTAGCTAAAGGAGGTATATATATGTATTACTATGGTGGATACCAAGGATATGGTTGTGGTAATCCTTGCTGTGGTGGTGGCCAAGGTGGTTACGGTGCAGGATATGGTGCAGCTATTATTTTAGTACTATTTATTTTACTTGTTATCATTATTGGTGCTAGAGCATGGAACTAAAAAGAAAGTTTTTTACACTTTCTTTTTTTGTTTATTCTTTTCTTTTACTTCTAAATTATAAAATACTTTTTTCCTTTGTTTTGCTTCTTGCTTTTTTCTTATCTTGGTAATGATTTCTTATTGTTTCAAATGATTGGTATTTTATTTGATGTACTCTTGTTTTGGTTATGTGAAATATTTTAGCAATTTCACTTGGCATTAGAGCAGGTTTTCCATTAATACCATACATAAACTCTATTATTTGTCTATCTCTTTCTTTTAAAAGAGATAGACAAGAAGAAATTTCTTCTTTTGTATCTCTTTTTTCAGAAAGTGATTGTTATGAATA
>CATOOY010000071.1 GCA_951801995.1 uncultured Erysipelotrichaceae bacterium | reverse complement strand
TTTAGGTACTTTTCCTGTGAATTTTAGTATTTTTGTATTATCTTTTTCTAATATAAATTTCCCTTCACTTACTTTGAAATCATATCTTTCTGTTTCATCTTTTTTAGACATTTCTTCCATGTAATATAGATTTCCTGCTTTTAATATTCCATAGGCACTATCTACTAAGGCATTTTTCTTTGATTTTTCTACTGTATTTACTATAATAGGGATTGTTATTAAAGCGATTACCGCTATTATTACAATAACAGCTAATAATTCTATTAGGGTAAATCCTTTTTTCTTCATATCTATTCTCCTTACTTCTATTTTTTCTATTATCTACTTTACTATACCTAGTTTACCACATTTTTCTATTTTTAACTAGATACTCGTTAGTTTGGTTATCATATATGTAAAAAGAATATTCGCTTAAAAGGGTTTTAGCTAATTTGCCCCCCCCCCATTTTTACAATTTGCTAACATAAACTACCTACTTTCTTTTCAACATTATAGTTTATTTTTTTCTTTTTGTAAATAAAAAATTATTTATAATAAAAAGGAGTCTAAGCTCTTATATTTTTCCATCTTTTGCTTTTAAATAATCATTTTTTCTCCTTGTTCTATGGAAAAGGAGATCTCTTACTAATAAACATGTTTCTTCTTTAAATTCTCAAATAGTGGTAATTTTTGAAATTTTCCTTTTTCGATTTTTCCACATAGTATATCAAAATAACTAATACTTTCTGTTTTACATTTTATACATATACTTTCACTATTTTTTATAATGTTTTTACTTTCTTTTCTTTTCTTTCTGTTATTCTCACTTTTATTTCTTCTTCCAGTAGTTCTAATATAATGTTTGTAGAATTACTTTGTTTTAATATGCTATTTATTAATATATATATTTGCTTATCATTTAAGTAATTTGTTCTAGATTTTATATATAACTTATAAAAAATAGTATCTTGTTCTTGTCTATATACCATATTTTCCTCAAAAAAACTTATTAATTCTTTCATATCTGTTAAAGCTATTTTTTCTCTTATTTTCCTATATATTTTTTTATTTTTTTGCTTATATTTTTCTTGCAATTGTACTGGAATTGGGTTTATGTAACATTCATCTTTTAAAAGTAAATAGCTTTCTAAATTCGGATTTGAAAAACTTATATATCTTTTCAATTCTACAAAAAGAGCTTTTATATATACATCTTTTTGATATTCCTTTTTACTTGTGTATGCTAGAAAAGTACTTTCAAACTGTGTATGTACATCTAAATATAAAAGAGCTATGGCATTTTCTCTTGCATAGATTAATAATTCCTTATTTCCACTTTGGATAAGTTCTTCCATGATATACACTACAAAGCTGTCAAAAGCTATGGCTGGATTTTTTATACCCTTATAATAAGATTCCATTACTTTGTAAAAAAGCCTTCTCATTAGTGGATGATTTACTGTATTACATAAAAAATAATTTAGATTGGGTTCTTCCTTTCTATTATTATATTTTTTATCATGATAGAGAAAACAATATACACTATTTATATTATTTATATTTACTTTATAATATGGTATATGTGTTTTCTTATTTATAGAAAGAATTAATTGTAAATAGTTATCACTGTTTAATAAATGTATTATTTCATAGAATCTCTTTTTATCTATTTTTAGCTTTTCTATATGTTCATCTTCTACTTCTTTTACAATACGAATGTAATCTAAATTTTTTTGCAATTCTTCTTTATCCCCATAGAATTCTGCATCACTTACTTTTTCATATAATTTATCTAATTGGTATTCTATTTCTATCAGTTTATCAACTTGTTTTTTTAACTGCATATTCTTCACCTACGTAGCGTTTATCATAACATGCTCTTCTTTTCTTGTCAAATGAAAAAGATGACTACATTTCATCTAAATCATCTTCTTCTACAATATTTAAAGTAAGTGTGTCATCATCTTCTAATTCATCATCGTCATCGTCATCCGCTTCTGGTTCCATATTATCTATTTCTTCTTCCTCTATTTCTTCTTCTATTCCCTCTTCGTCATCTTCTTCTACAGATAGTTCAATAGAGTGATTTTCTCTTAAATCCCATTCTGCATTTTCTAGTAAAACAAATCTTTTATCAATTGTTAAAGAAGTATAATAATCCCCTATTTTATTTTCATATTCTTCATCACTATATTCTAATAATTCACAAATATTTTTAAAAATAGATGGTGTATTCATTGCCTTTTTATTTTCTTTTAAAATTCTATAAGTTAAATCTGTATAAGACAATAATTGTAATTCTTCTTTAGGCATTTGTTTTAAATTCATAATTATCCTCCTAGTTTTGTGATATTATATACAGGCATAATTTTATCATATTCTATTATTATGTCAATACTTTTTACATACAAGTAGGAATTTCTATTCCAATTATATATAACATTTCTTTCATTACTTTATTTGTTAAAGTAAGAAGATACAGCCAATCTTCTTTCTGGTTCTTATCTTCTAGTCCTATAATATGATTTTTCTGATAAAATGTGTTAGAAAGAAGTGCTATATTATAAATATAATCTGCTATATAGCTTGGCTTTCTTTCTTTAATAGCAAGATAGAAGTATTTATCGAATTCTAATAATTTTAATCTTAAATTTCTATCTATATCATTATATATCTTATCCCTTAATATATGTGGTTTTTTTTCTTCTTTTAATATTTTATCGATTCTTAAATATGTATATAAAATATAAGGTCCTGTTTTTCCTACTACACCTGAAAATTTTTCTGGATCAAAGATATAATCTTTATCACGACTATTTTGTAAATCAGCAAATTTGATAATGGCATTTACTATTTTATCTATATCTTCTTTTTTTAAATTTTTATTTTCTTCTCTTAGATTTAAGAATGTTTCTTTTACTAGGGAAAAAAGTTCTGTTAATTTAGGGGCATCTCCTTTTCTTGTTTTAAATGGTTTTCCATCTTTTCCATTAATGGTTCCATTATAAGCGTGCTCTAATGTATGATATGGAAGAAGTCCTAGTAAATCACTTACACGAAAAATTTGTTCAAAATGGAGATTTTGTCTAAAATCTGTTACATAGATACTGTGATCTGGATTATATTTCTGTTTTCTTTCATAGATAGTTGCAATATCGGTAGATTCATATACATAAGCTCCATTGCTTTTTTTAAACATCATAGGTGGCATTGGCTTTTTATCTTCTTCTTTTTTTACATGTACTACAAAGGCTCCTTCACTATAGTCTAATAATTTTTTTTCATGTAAAAGTTCTTCACATTTCCCTAAATATGTATAAGCATCTCTTTCTCCATTCCAAAGGTCAAAGTGTACATCTAAATAATTACATATTTTTTTGGCATCTTCTACTGATACTTCTATAATTTTATCTAACAGTTTATTATATAATTTATTTCCCTCTTGGAGTTCTTTGGTTATTTCTGCACATTTTTCTTTTACTTTTTCCTCTTGTTTACAAAGACTACTTATTTCTGGATAAATATTATTTAAATAATCGATTGTTATTTGACTATCTTCTATTTCATCTCTTATTATGCCATAAATAACTTGTCCCATTTGCAAACCATAATCTCCTAAATGTACGTCTGCTATAGTGTGATGACCTTGGTAAGCAATCATTCTTTTTAAGGCTTCTCCTATAATTGTAGGTCTTAAATGTCCTATATGAAGAGGTTTTGCTACGTTATATCCTCCATAATCTATGATATATGTTTCTATTTTATCTGGTTTTTTTAATCCAAATTTCTCTTGATTATTCATATTACGAATTTGGGCACTTATTAAAGAGTCACACACTTTCATATTGATAAATCCTGGTTTTATACATTCTACTTTTTCAAAATAAGTGGAAAAGTCTTCTCTTTTTAAAAGGGCTTCTGTTATAATACTTGCTATTTCTAAAGGATTTTTATGGTATTTTTTGGCTAATAAGAAGGCACTATCACATTGAAAATCACATAGTTCTGGTCTATTTGAAAATATTACTTTTATATTTTCTTTTAAAGAAAGCTTATTTGCTTCTTCTTGTATTATCTTTTCTAATACTTCTATCATTTTATCACCTCATATTTTAATTTCCATGTATTTTCATTTATTTCTTCATCTTCCATATATA
>CATOOY010000070.1 GCA_951801995.1 uncultured Erysipelotrichaceae bacterium | reverse complement strand
TTTTTTGACAACTTTGTAATAGATATTCCTTTTTTCTTTTCATTATAAATATTTATTTTATCTTCATAACTTAATTTACTCATATAAAAACCTCGTTTCCTATGTCCAAGAAACGGGGTTCATATCACTTTTTACATCCATTCTTTTTATACTTGGTATTACAGCTCTTATCGCTGTTTCATGGGAAATATTTGAATTTGTATGTGATAAAATATTTAAAAAGGATGCACAGTATGTACAAAAAACAGGTGTAGATGATACAATGACAGATATGATAGTTGCCTTAATAGGTGCCATCCTATATGATATCTTATATTATTTACAAGTAAAAAAGAAAAAAGGGAAAATGATGAAAAAATATAGAAAGGAAGTAGAAGAATGCTATGAAAAATAAAGAATTAACCATTGAACAGTATGTAAATTATGTATCAAAAAATAGGGAACCCATTATACTTCTTCCTACAATATTTGAAAAGAGATGTACAATAGAAGCGCCACAGATAGCTTGTACAGTAGAATATATGTCTTACAAAAGTCCCTATGAATATATATCTTTTAAACAGAAATTAGCACGTGAACTAGAACAAATGAAACAATCTTTACAATATGGACAGATTGAGGAAACAAAAAGACAATTAAAATAGTTGACATCGAAAGCGTAAAATACGCTTTTTTCTTTGCTTTTCAGTGTTTTTTAATTTATAATAATAATAGATAGAGGGTGTCAAAAATGGAAGAAAAAATTTTAGATATTTTACAAATGGAAAAGAAAGCTTTTTCTGTACAAGAAATATTTGACAAATTAGGAATGCAAAGTGCTAGTGAATTAACAGATTTAATGAAAGAATTAAATTGTTTAGAAGACGAATTAAAAATATATAGGACCAAACATGATAAATATATGCTTTTTACAAATAGTAACCTAAAATTGGGAACGATGCTTGCCAATAAAAAGGGTTTTGGTTTTGTAGATATAGAAGGAAACGAAGATGTATATGTAAAATCCATAAACATGAATAATGCTATTCATGGAGATAAAGTAGTTGTAGAAATCACCTCAAAAAAAGGATACGATTTAGAAGGCCGTATCGTAAAAATAATGGAACGAAAACTGAAAAATATGGTGGGAGAATATTACGAAGAAAATCATAAAGGTCATATAAAGTTAGATGATCCCAAAATAAAGATAGACATAGAAATTGATAAAGAATTATCCCTAGGAGCAGTAGAAGGACATAAAGTTCTTGTAAAAACATTAAATAAATTAAAAAACAATACCTATAAAGGTGCCATTTTAAAAATATTAGGACACAAAAATGACCCAGGAGTAGATATATTATCAATTGTAAATAAGTATGGCATCAATGATGTATTTAGTGAAGAAGTAGAAAAAGAACTAGAAAATATTCCAAGTAAAGTATCAGAAGAAGAAATAGAGGGACGAAAAGATCTAAGAAAAGAAATAATTTTTACAATTGATTCAGAAAAAACCAAAGATATAGATGATGCTATTTCCATTAAAAAATTGGAAAATGGGATGTATGAATTAGGTGTCCATATTGCAGACGTAAGTTATTACGTAAAAGAAGGAAGTGCTTTAGATGAAGAAGCCATGGATAGAGGAACTTCTGTATATTTAGCAGATCGTGTTATCCCTATGATTCCACATCAATTATCTAATGGAATATGCTCACTAAATCCAGAAGAAGATCGACTAGCAGTCAGTTGTATAATGCAAATAGATGAAAATGGGAATGTAGTAGACTATGATATTTTTGAAAGTGTAATTCGTTCTTGCAAAAAAATGACTTATACAAATGTAAATAAAATATTGGAAGAAAATAGAATACCAGAGGGCTATGAAAATTATGCAGAATCATTATATCAAATGGAAGAACTTGCACAAATTTTAAGAAAAAATAAAGAAAAAAGAGGATATATTGATTTTGATATAAATGAATCAGAAATCATAGTAGATGAAAAAGGGGAAACAATAGATGTTGTTTTACGAAACCGTGGAAAAGGAGAAATGTTAATAGAAGATTTCATGATTGTAGCAAATGAAACTGTAGCGTCCCATATCTATTTCATGGAACTTCCATTTGTATACCGTGTTCATGGTATTCCAAATGAAGAAAAAATAAATACTTTTCTATCCTTTGTAAAATCACTTGGCTATAATATAAATGTAAAATATAAAGATATTACTCCAAAACTAATGCAAGATATTTTAAAAGAATTAAAAGACAAAAAAGAATTTCATATCTTTTCATCCCTTTTACTTCGTAGTATGCAAAAAGCTATTTATGATAAAGTAAATATAGGTCACTTTGGACTTGCTAGTAAATGTTACACTCATTTTACATCACCTATACGTAGATATCCTGATACTACTGTACATCGTCTTTTAAGAAAATATATATTCAATCATCAAATAGATCCAGAAACAATTCGATATATAGACAATCGGCTTGTTTACATAACAGAACATTCCTCTACCAAAGAAAGAGATTCTATTGACTGTGAAAGAGAAGTAGATGATATGAAAAAAGCAGAATATATGATGAAACATATAGGAGAGGAATATACAGGGATGATATCCTCTGTAATGTCTTTTGGACTTTTTGTAGAACTTCCTAATTTAGTAGAAGGATTAATCAAAGTAGATGATTTAAAAGACGATCATTATATATTGGATGAAGCAAGACATGCTCTTATTGGACAAAGACATAAAAATTGTTATAGACTAGGACAAAAAGTAAAAATAATAGTAAAAAATGCTAACAAAGAAGCCAAAACAATAGATTTTGTTTTAGCACCATCTAAAGATACAAATAAGGTAGGAGAGCACGATGGAAATACAAAATAGAAAAGCAAAATATGATTATGAGATAATAGAAACATATGAAGCAGGAATTGTATTAAAAGGAACAGAGATAAAATCCATTCGAAATGGTAGTGCTAACTTAAAAGATAGTTATGCTATGATAAGAAATAATGAAATATATTTATTAAATATGCATATTAGTAAATATAAAGAAGGAAATCTATTTAATCATGAAGAAACAAGAACGAGAAAATTATTATTACATAAAAAGGAAATAAAAAAAATAAAAGTAAAATTAGAACAAGAAGGAATGACACTAGTACCTATTAAATTGTACTTTCAAAAAAACAAAGCAAAAATACTTCTAGCAGTAGCAAAAGGAAAGAAAAATTATGATAAAAGAGAAAGTATAAAAAAGAAAGACATAGAAAGAGAAGAAAAGAAAAATATAAAATATAGGTAATTTTACATATTGTCGAATAAAATAAGTCTTTGAAGAATATGACTTTTCTAAAAGAAAAAGATTATTCTTTTTTTATAGTAATTTAAAAACTAGAATGAAAGAAAATAAATTTTAAAATAGTAAGAGAAAACTTTTGTATAGTAAAAAATTATGTTATAATAAATATCCAAATAGGAGAAGATTTTGTATGACAAAATATATAAAAGAAAAAGATATAGATAAGACTACCATGACTGAAATAGTAAATGCTATAAGAAAAGGGAAAATAGTAGTTTTTAGGACAGATACAGTATATGGAATGGGAACAAATGCTTTAAATAAAAATGCCGTAAAAAAAATTTACGAAATAAAAGAAAGACCTATGTATAAACCATTAATTGTGTTGATTTCAGATATTAATATGTTAAACGAATTAGTAGATTCTATCAGTATTACAGAAAAGAAATTAATAGATGCTTTTTGGCCAGGATCCTTAACTATAAAATTTAAGAAAAAGGAAAATGCTTTACCAGATATAGTATCAGCAGGGGATGAATATATTCGAATTAGGCTTTTAGAAAATGACTTTGCCTATCATCTTGTTAAAAAAGCAAAAATTCCTATTGTCGCACCCAGTGCTAATCTTTCTGGAAGTTTTACAGGAACTAAAATAGAAAATATTATAAATGAATTAGGTGAAAAAGTGGATTACATAATAGATAGTGGAAATATAGAAAGTGATATTCCCTCTACCATAGTAGAAGTCAATAATGAAAATATTATTATAATAAGAGAAGGAAAAATTACAAAAGAAGAAATAGTGAAAGTATTACAAAAATAAAAATTTAACAGATAGACAAAAAGAATTAGCTGCTCAGTATTGCTATATATATCTTTTAAAATATGCACAACAAAAAACAAATCAATTAAGAAGAATCTTTTTTTTAGATAACATAAAAAAAGTAAAAAAAGTATACAGGAAAATTACACATAAAAGTTTTTTTAGAATGATAATAGTAAAAAATTTAATGTGGGTATATAGGATAAATAGTTTTTTACAATAAAAATCTTATTAAATATTCTGCTCAAATTTTGTAAAGTCTATATAAATTGTTTAATAATAAAATTATATGAATCAT
>CATOOY010000069.1 GCA_951801995.1 uncultured Erysipelotrichaceae bacterium | reverse complement strand
TGTGATTATAAAAGCCTTTCTAAAACTAAAAAAGAAGATTGTAGTTATGATGAATGGCAAAATAATGGTGAAGCAGGTGAAAAGAGAACTTGTCTAGATTGTGGACATGAAGATACAAAAAATCATGATTTAGAAGATGTTCTTGGTGATATTATTTATAATGGAAAAGATGCAGAAGGTAATCCTGTACATATTCAAAATACACACAAGGAATGTGATTGTGGATATATTGGCTCTTATGATCAGTTAACTTCAAAATGTAATATAACAGTTGTTGTTGATGATGAAGGTAAAACAGCTAGTTGTACAGATGAATGTGGTTATACAGAACAAATACATTTACATACAAAAGAGGAACATGAAGTTGCTGTTTCAGGTGATTCCAATGTTTGTTATAGTGCTTATGTAGATTGTTCTGATCCAAGTTGTGATTATCATAAAGATTTAGGAAACTTTGAACATAAATATGATGATGTAGTTGATTATGATAATTGGTCTAATCCTACTATGGAACAGAGAGAATGCTCACACACTTTTAAAAATGGTTTGAAATGTACTGCTAATAAGTGGTTCTCTATTGTTAAATCCATTGTTCAAAATATTCAATCATCAACTACAATGGAATCACAACCAACAGTAGAAATAAAAGAAGAACCTGTAATTACAAAGGACGTAAAATTAGATACAGTTGAATCTCCTAGTTTAGAAATTGTGGAGCCACCTGTTTTAGACCAAAATAGTATAGAAGAAAGTATTTCAACAGAAAATATTATAGAAGAAAGTCCTTCAGAAGAAGTTATTATAGAAACAACAACACCAGAAGCAGTAGAAACACAAATAGAACAATTAGTTTCTTTTAGAAATTCTATTATCAATTCTAAAAATACAAATACTGCAAAAGTATTAGAAAAAAAGTCATTTAGTGCTCGCTGCTAAAATACAAGTGAAAGTGGTGAAAGATGAAAAAGGGAAAAAAATGGTATAAATCATTTAGCAATTGGCTAGTAATACTCGCTTGTATTATATTGTTTATAATCTTAGCTATGAACGTATTTATTATCGTTCAGTCTAAGACAGATAAGGATAAAGTTCCAAATGTGTTTGGTTATAAACCATTTATTGTCCTATCTGGATCCATGGAAGGTAAAATACATAAAGGCGATTTAATTATAACAAAAATGATAGATCCTACAACTTTAAAAGTTGGTGATATTATAGCTTTTAGGGATGTAGAAAATACTGTTACTACACATAGAATTATTGATGTAGTAGATAACAATGGTAAAACACAATTTATCACAAAAGGTGATAATAATAGTACACAAGATAGAAATTTAGTAAGCCTCAACGATGTAGAGGGAATATATGTTGCACGTATTTCTGGATTTGGTTCTATTATGAATAGCTTGGCACAACCAACAACTATTATGGCTCTAGCACTTCTTATTACTGTTATATTTGTTATAGGATTTATGCTTTCTATGCAAAAAGATAAGAAATTAGAAAGAGAAGAATTCTTAAAGTACAAAATGATGAAGGAATATGAAGAAAAAAGAAAAAGAGAAGAAGAACTTCTCGAAGAAAGAAGAGCTAAAGAAAGAAGTCAGAGAAGTTATTCAGAAGATGATATTTTAGAAATACTTCGTGCAAGAGAAGAGAGGGGAAAAAATAATGAAGACAATTATCGTGACAGATATTAATAAATTTGGTAAATTCTCGTCAAGAGATTTACATACATTCAGAAAGGGGTTACTTTCTGTAAATATTAACCATTTAGATATTTGCAGAGGGGGGGTGAAATAATGAAAAAGAAATTAACTGTATTAGGAACATTATTACTTGCTGTAGTTATCAGTGGATATTCAGTAAGTGGTACTTATGCAAAATATACATCTAGTATTGATTTAGCTGATGAAGCAAGAGTTGCAAAATGGGAAATTGGTATGGGTCAAGAAGCTATGAATACTTTAAATTTATTCGAAGATTCTTATTTCTATGGTGATGATAATCATCTTACTGTAGATTCAATTGCTGATGCTGATGGAAAAAAAGCTAACGTAGTTGCTCCAGGTACTCATGGTCAATATACATTTGCTCTTACAGGTGAAATTGAAACAAATTATACAATCGATGTAACTGCAACTGGTAAAAACACTGTAGTTCTTAAAGATGATGCTGGTAATGTAACTTATGATCCAATGAAATTTTATCTTGATACAAATGATGCTTTAGGATTTGAAAATATTACTGGTTGGTATGATTTCCAAGGTTTATTAGATGCTCTTAATGCTTTATATTCAGCTGATGGTACTGTTTATGGTCCAGGTTCAGTAGATAATACATCATATACTATTTACTGGAAATGGGATTTCGAAACCTCTGCTGCTAACAACAAACTTGATACTAATTTAGGTGAAACTTCAGCAGAACATATCATTAGTTTAGATATCAACATTACAGCAAACCAAACTCAAGAAAAAGCAACAGCTTAATCTAAAGGAAGTTATTTAACTTCCAAATAAACCTATGAACCTCATAGGTTTATTTGGAAATTAGATCTCAATCTAGAAGGGGTTGGTGAGAAAATGGGGAAAAAGAATAATTATATAAATAAAAATAGAAAAAATAAAAATCAAACGAATACAAATTATATAAATGAAGAAGAAGAAAAAGAACATGGTAAAAAGATAATTATCCTTATTATCATTGTTGCTATATTACTTTCTTTAATTACTAGTTGTAGTTGTACATCTAATTTTTTTGGGAAATTAGGAGCTTCTTTATCTGATAGTATTCATAATTTATTTAATAATGAAGAAGACTTTACCATTGATGATGATACAGATGATGAGGAAACAGTTACAGATAGTGAATTAAAATTTGATACAAATGGTTTAGAAGTAACATTAGGTGATCCTGATATTAAAATTAGTTTTTCTTATAAAAAATTAAAACCAGGAAAATTTACTTGTTCTACAAGTGATGCTAATATTGCTACTTGTCATGTTGTAAATGGATATGTTGTTGTGAGTCCTAAAGCGCAGGGAAATGTAAAAATATATTTACAGACAGAAGCAAATGGAAAAATATATGAAGCAACTACTAATGTTACTATTAAAGATCCAATAAGATCTATTGATTTATCTAGCAATGGTGGAACTATTGATTTAAAAAATACTAATAAAGTATATGTTTCATATCGTTTAGTGAATCTTACTGGAAATGTAACAGTAACATCTAGCAATGGTGCAGTTGCAACTGCAGTTGCAAATAATGGAACACTTGTTATCACTGCTCATAAAAAGGGAAGTGCCACTATTACTGTCTCTATTACATATAATGGCATAACATATAGAAATTCATACAAACTAACTGTAAAAGAGGAAGAAAAAGAAGAAGAAATAAAACCAGATGATACTGTTACTAGTGCTCAGTATTTAAAAGATCTTGTTGTTTTAAATAAACAATATAGTTTAGATAAAAAATTTAATAAAACGCAAAATACATATTCTATGAAAGTAGCTTATAATGAAAATAATTTATCTTTATCAGCTACTTTGGAAGATTCTAGTAGTAGTATTTCTTACAAATTAAATGGAAATAGTATTTCTAACTTAAATAATTTAAATTTAATAGCTGGAAAAAATAATAAACTTGAAATTATTGTTAAATCTAAAAATGGTAAGACAAATACATATGTAGTTAATATTTATAAATCTATTCGTACTATTCAGTTTGAATATGATTCTTATATTGTATATACAGGAAATACATATGATATTCATTATTTTGTAGAAGAGGATGGTCAAAAATTATCAGATGATAAATATAATATGAATGATATTTCAGCTAGTTTATCTAAATATCAGGATGAATGTGTATTTGACGTAAAAAAAGGAACAATTACTTTTTCTCCTTCAGCAAGTATGTCTGGTTCTAATATTGATTTAACAATTACATATAATGGTAAAACAGCAAAAACAGTATTAAAAGCTATCGATTATTATTTATCTACTTATGTGCAAAAATATGATGTAGGTTTTATGAATAATTATGGTGAAAAAAGTATTATTTTAAATACCAATATGTTTATTGCTAAAAAAGTAAATATTACTACTTCTTCTGATAAAAAAGAAATTCATATGTGTGCAGAAGATGGTAATACATGTGTAGATCTTACTGTTGATAAAAATAAAGATAATGCTAATATTGAAATAGAATATATTGGAGAAAGTGAAGATCCTTATTCTCTTCCATTTCGAGTAGTTGTTCATTCTACTGGTTCTTCATTTATTCATGTTTCTGGTAGTGCTTTTGGAGAAAATAAAGCAGATTTTGATATTGCTATCAATGCTGTACCTAAATATGTAGTTACTTTAAAAGCAAATGGTGGAACATTTAATGAACTTACTACAGAATATGAATTTTTACTTTCTGATTCTGATGAACTTGATTTAGCTCTTTATGACGAACCTTATAAAGAAAATAAAGAAGAATGTTCTTTATATAAATTTAAAGGAT
>CATOOY010000068.1 GCA_951801995.1 uncultured Erysipelotrichaceae bacterium | reverse complement strand
GTAAAAGAAGAATTAAACATTGATAAGTATTATGCAGAAATGTTACCATTACAAAAAGTAAAAACAGTAGAAAAACAAAAGAAAAAAGGAATTACTATTTTTGTAGGGGATGGGATCAATGACGCACCTGTTTTAAAATCAGCAGATATTGGAATCGCTATGGGAAATCTTGGTAGTGACATAGCTATAGATGCAGCAGATATCGTTTTGATGAAAGACGATTTAAAAAAAATAAGTTTTGGTATAAAATTATCAAGGAAAATGAAAAAAATAATCAAATGGAATATTGGCTTTGCCATTAGCATAAAAATCATTATTTTATTATTTAGTATATTTGGTTTTTCAAGTGTATGGGCAGCTGTATTTGCAGATGTAGGAGTAACACTTTTATCTATTGTAAATGCATTACGCATAATGAAAATATCTATTTAAAAGGACATAACTTTGTCCTTTTTTACATACAGTTTAATATGAAAAATATAATACTTTTTTTTAAAGGAATTATCATTGGAATAGGAAAAATAATACCAGGAGTAAGTGGAAGTGTTCTAGCTCTTCTTTTAGGATTGTATGATAGAGGCTTAGAAGCACTGCAACACATTACCAAAAAAGAAAATATCATTTTTTTAACTTTAACAGGTTCTGGTATTTTACTTTCCATTGTCTATGGTAGTTCTTTCATACTTTATATATTAGAAAAATCATATTTCACAATAATGTTACTTTTTTGTGGATTAATATTTGGCACAATTCCTATAATAAAAAAAGAAGTAAATTTAAAAAGTAATAGAAAAAAAGTTTATTTTTTTAGCTTGACACTTTTTTTCTATCTTTTGTCAACCTTTACTACTACCTCTTCTTATACGTTTACATATACCTGCAAAGACTTTTTCTATTTAGTACTTACAGGTTTTATAGAAGCAGCCACAATGATTATACCAGGCATAAGTGGAACAGCTATATTAATGCTTTTAGGCGTATACCCTATTGTAATGGAAACATTTAGTCATCTTTTTTCTTTAAATTATATTTCTTACAATATTCGTATTTTACTCCCCTTTATAATGGGATTCATAATAGGCTTTTTTTTAGTAACTAAATGTATTTACTATTTCTTAAAAAAGCAAAAATAAAAAACTTATTTTCTAATCCTTATATTTTCCTTTTCTTCTTTTTTATTACTCATAAAAAAAACATTTATGTCAACTTTTACAATAAGAGAATTATTAATAGGTATAATTCTTTTTATAATTGGATTCTTAATTAGTACTGTATTAGAAGAAAAAGAGGAAAAATAAATGACAATCTTCATAAAATAATATAGGAGGGAAAGTATGGATAAAAAGCTACCAGGTATATTTGTAAATAAAATAGAGAAAAAAATAAATAACAATAATACAGTATATTATAGTAAAGCAAATACAAATATAAAAGATGAAAAGCAAGAAAAAAATGACATACCAGTGAACATAAGAAAAAAAATACAAACTCTATTTAAATCAACAAACTATATCTATAAATTAGATACAGAAATTACATTAAAAGATAAAGTGATTACTAAAAGAATAATTGGTTATAATGAAAGAGATGTCATTACATTTGATAATGAATTAATCCCAATTGAAAGTATAGTAGATATAGAAATGAAGAAATAAAAAAGCTACAATTATGCAGCTTTTTTATTATCGTCAATTTTAAACGAATATTGTTTTGGTATTTCTACCACTTTATTTTCTTCTTTTATTGGAACATTTCTCTTATAATTATGGTATCCATCTAAATTGACACCTAATGCTTCCAAACGAGATAATAATTCTTCTGTTATGGTAATAAACCTATTTAAAACCGCCATTTTCACATCTGTTAAAATAGTGATTCTTTCACGTATATGCACTTTATCATCTCCTTTTCATACCCCTTTTATTATAATAAGTATAACATGAACTTTTATACTTGTAATTCCTTTTTTTGGAAATTTTACATAGTTGACAAAAATAGTGTAAAGAAAAAAGTGCGAATGCACTATAGGAAAAGGATTACAGCAAAACCAACAATTAAGCAGTAAACAACAAAATACATAAGTTTTCCTTTTTTCATAATATTGTGGAACCACTTAGTAGCAAAGAATGTCATAATAAAGGAAGATAGCATCCCTATAAAATAATAAAATAGTAAACTACCACTAGGATGAGATGCAATAAGATCTTTAGTACCAAGCATCATAGTAGCAAGTGAAATAGGTAAATAAAGCATAAAAGAAAATTTAAATGCTGTATCTCTTTTAAAATTTAAAAACATAGCCCCTACAATAGTTGCTCCACTTCTACTAATACCAGGAAATAAAGCAATCATTTGAAACAATCCAATAATAAAAGCATCTTTATAAGTAATTTCTCTATCATTTTTTATCCCTTTAAAATCTTTGATAAGATAAAGGAATAAAGAAGTAATAACAAGAGCTGCTCCTACAATTCGAACACTACTTAGACTTTCCTCAATAAAATCCTTTAAAAGAATACCAGCTATACCAGCAGGAATCGTTCCAATAATAATAAACATACAGTAACGAAAACCATCTTGATAACTTTTTTTCTTTGTTTTTATATAACCAAAGAAATCAAGGATAAGAGTCCATATATCTTTCCAAAAAAACAACACAATAGCTAAAAAGCTACCAAAATTAACAATAATTTCGAAATTTAAATCATTAAAAAATCCATTGCCTAAAAGCTCCTCAAAAATCCGAAGATGTCCAGAAGAGGAAACAGGAATAGGTTCTGTAAATCCCTGAATGAGTCCTAAAATTAAATATTTGATAAAATCAATTATATTCATATCATCACCTAATTCATTATATCCTATTTTTAAAATATAATAAATAAAAAATGAAAAAATAAATAATATTTTAATAGGTGATAATATGGTTCGCTTCTTTTTTTTCCTACTAGGATTTTCTCTTACCTTAATAGGTCTTGTTTATATAATTTGTTATTTAAATTTAATGACTATTGGGTATAATTTCAAAGAGTATGTTCATTTTATAAGTAGAAGTAAAGAATGCCTAATCGCACCTATAGGATTTATCATACTAAGTTTATCGATTTGTATCAAAGGAGGAAACAATGAATTATATATATGATATTTTGTTAAACTTTAAACCAGTATTATATGATTTTTACGAATGGAATAAAGAAGATGAAATTACACATATAAGAAAGATTCCAATTATAAAAGTAGAAAGCAATATCTTATATGATATAAAAAATTATAAAATAAAAATAAGCAATACTTTTTTAGAAAAATATCGAAATAAAACAGAAAAATTTACTAAAAAAGGAGTAGAAAGTATAGAATATGCCTTAGTATTTACAGATGGAAAAGAGGAAATAGTCATCTTATTTAAGAAAAATGAAACATATAAAGTAAGTAAAATGCTAATAGATGAAGCAGAAGATTTAATAGATATTAGTAAAAGATTTGAAAAAATAACATTGAATTATGAAAAAAAGAAAAAATTAGAAAGAAATGAATATACAACAAGAAAAGAATATGAAGAAAAAAAATATAGCTTAAAAATGTTACAAAGGGTAAAAGAAGAATCACAATTAGAATATTTATATTTAGAATGTTTCAATAAAAATCCAAATAAAAATATAGATATTCAAAAAGAATTAGAAAAGAAAATAAAACAAAATAATAATGAAATAGGAAAAAAAATATACCAAATATTTAAATTAGTAAGTACAAAAAAATGATTATTTAAAATAACCATTTTGTACATACTTTGTTTCATTTACAACAATAAAAGAATCAGGGTCTAAAACTTTGACAAGCGCTTTCAAATCTTTTAATCTTTTCTTATCAATTTCGATAAAAAGCATATATTTGCTAGTGTCCTTTTGATGTCTATTTACATCAATAACAGAAACACCATATCCATGATTACGAATTTGTTCAATTAACTTTTTATCACGACTACTTGTAATAATTTGTACTCCTAGATTTCCCTGAATAAGATGAGAAGAAAGAACACTACCAATATAAGTACCAGATGCAAAACCAAGTGCATAAGAAATAGGAATAAATATACTTGTCATATCGGTATTTAAAGCTTCCTTTACTACAACAAACCAAATTAAAACCTCACAGAATCCAACAAAAGAAGCAGCCATTTTTTTCTCTTTAATAGTAAGTACTGTACGAACGGTTCCAAAAGAAACATCTAATATACGTGCAACAAAAATTTTTAAACAAAGTAATATAAGTTCCATTTTTCCACATCCTTTTTCTTATTTTAACATATTTTGAAGTCGAAAAAAGTCCTTTCAAAGAACTTTTTCACATTATAACATAAAAAAGTATAAAATAGGAAAAAACATAACAAAATAAAAATAAGGAGGGAATATGAAAAAAGAAATAAAAATATTTTTATGTATGATGTTATGTACATTATTAATAGGATGTACCAAAGATTTATCCAATACCCCAACAAAAAAAGTAGAAGAAATGCTTACAAAATATCAAACATTAGATAAAGATGTGATAGAAGATTTAGACAAAGTAGTAGCAGAAGATGATGCTTTCAATACCAAACAAAGAGAAAAATATAAAAAAATAATGAAAAAGCATTATGGAGATATGGTATATATAGTAAAAGATGAAACTGTAAATGGGGAATCTGCAGTTGTAGAAGTAGAAATAGAAGTAACAAATTATAAAGATATATTAAAAGAAGCAGAAAAGTATAGAAAAGATCATGAAACAGAATTTTATGATGAAGAAGGCAAATATGATGTATCTAGATTTATAGATTACAAATTAGAGAAAGTAGAAAAAGCCAAAGAAAAAATAAAATATACATTAGAAATAAATGTAAGTAAAAGAAATGATAAATG
>CATOOY010000067.1 GCA_951801995.1 uncultured Erysipelotrichaceae bacterium | reverse complement strand
ATTATTTTATAAAGCTTGTAAAAGATCAAGAAGGAGAAAATATAACATTAGAAGTAGATGAAAGCAATGAAAATGCTATAAAATTGTACAAAAAATATGAATTTGAAAAAGTAGCTATTAGAGAAAAATATTACCAAAATAGTAATGGATATCTTATGATAAGAAAGATGTGAAAATATGGATACATATATTTTAGGAATAGAGACAAGTTGCGATGAAACAAGTATGAGTGTAGTAAAAAATGGAATAGATGAAATAGCAACCATTGTTTTAACACAAATAGATGTGCATAAAATGTTTGGGGGGGTAGTACCTGAAATAGCCAGTCGTATGCATATAGAAAATATTACGATTGTTCTAGAAGAACTTTTAGATAAAGCAAAAATAAAGGTAGATGATATAACAGCTATCGCAGTTACATATGGTCCTGGCTTAATAGGTTCCTTATTAATAGGTGTAGAATGTGCAAAAACATTAAGTTATATTTATAAAAAACCTTTGATTCCCATTCACCATATAGCAGGACATATATATGCGAATGCAATTGGAAATAAAATGGAATTCCCATTAATAGCACTTGTTGTAAGTGGAGGGCATACTGAATTAATTTATATGAAAGAGGATTATTCCTTTGAAAGAATAGGTGGGACTTTAGACGATGCTGTAGGGGAATCATATGATAAAGTAGCTCGTGTTTTAGAATTAGAGTATCCTGGTGGGCCTAAAATAGATGTTCTTTCCAAAATTGGAAAAGATACATACACTTTACCAACACCGTTAGATGATTCCTCTTACAATTTTAGTTTTAGTGGAATAAAAAGTGCAGTAATTAATTTAGTACACAATGAAAAACAAAGAGGAAATGATATAAGAAAAGCAGACTTAGCTTGTTCTTTTCAAAATAGAGTAGTAGGAATTCTTACTAAAAAAACAAAAAGAGCTTTAAAAGAATATCATGTTGAAAACTTAATTATTGCAGGAGGAGTAGCAGCGAATAAAGTATTGCGAGAATCTATCACACAAATGTGTGAAGAAGAAAATATAAAATTAAATATCCCAGCACTTTCTTACTGCACAGATAATGCAACTATGATTGCCACAGCAGGTTTTTATGCTTATAAAAAAGGAAGAAGTGCAGATCTTACTCTAAATGCAAAAGCAAATGATATATTAAAATAAGGAACAATTTGTTCCTTATTTTGTGCAAACTTTATTGTATTTAGAAAGGATTATAGTGTATAATGAAAATATATGATATAGGAGTTTTATATGAAACAATTCAAACTAAATAAAGAAATTATTATTTCTACTTTTCTATCACTATATTTCACGCTTGCAAGCACATATACATTAGATATCATAAATGTCAAAAATAGAACCATTTTATTTTTATTTTTAACTATTGTATCTAACTTTATTTTTTATCCCTTACTCAAATATATGAAGAAAATAAACATTAGTAATACTAAACAAATAGTTACAAAAAAAGAAATGATTGCTTATTTTCTAGTAATATTAAGTGCACTTTTATTTTACTTCATAGCGTTATATCCAGGTGGTGCCTCTCCAGATACTAAAATCCAGTGGAACCAAGCAATCCATAATTCTTATAGTGATTGGCATCCAGTTTTACACACCTTCTTCTTTTATAAAATACCATCCTTATTTATCAAAAATTATATCATTTCCATTCTCTTTCAGATTGTATTTGTAACAATGATTCTAACCTATATGGCTTATTCGTTTCGAAAATTGGAATTTTCTTCAAAAAGCGTATGGATTTTACTTTTACTTATATTAATAAACCCTACTACAGGAAGAATGGTTACTATTGTGTGGAAAGATATTGCCTACTCTTATTTGTTACTAGTAACAACACTTATTTTAATTAAAATAAGTGTTTCTAAAGGAATCTGGTTACTTCAAACTAGAAATATCATTTTTTTAGGAATTGTCTCCTTCTTTGTAATTGTCTTTAGACACAATGGAATCATTCCATTTTTGACTATTGTAGGCTCTATTTTACTTTTATATAAACAAAGAAGACTAGCAGTTATAATCATGTGTTTAGTAGTGATAGGAGTAAAAGGAGTGATAACAGGACCTATATATCATTTTTTAAATATTCCAAAACATGATGCCCCTTTTACAGAAATGCTAGGAATTCCTCTAAACCAAGTATCCTATATTTTATACAATGAAGGAAATTTTAACAAAGAAGAGTGGAATTATTTAAATGAGATGGCAAACATAAAACTTTGGAAAGAAAATTTTAATAAAAAAAATTTCAATACAATTAAATGGATTAAAAAAAGTACAGATATTGATTTTATAAACAAGCATCCAAAAGAATTCCTTATTTTTTATTTAGGAATTTTAAAGAAAAATAAGGTACTAGCTTTAGAATCCTATTATCATGTGACAAGTCCTATTTGGTCACTAGAAGATATAAAACAAGGAACTCTAAAACAAAGCAATTTTGAAAATACAAGTAGAAATACATTCGAAAAACTATCAGATAATATAAACGATATCTTCAATAAATATGATACATGGATTCACAATATAGGAATAGGAAATATTTTATTTTATTATGGAGGAAGTTTATTTATTATTCTATTTTCAATAGGACTTATTACAGTAAAAAGTAAATTTCATCTCAAAAAATATTTACCTTATGTAGTAGCACTTAGTAATACACTTGGAATCATGTTTTTAATTACGGGAGAAGAGTTAAGATTTGTATATGCAAATATTACATGTGCCTTTCCATTAGTATGGTATAGTTTAAGTAGCATACCAGTAGAAACAGAAAAAGATAAAAACAAAACATTACTTTATATTCTATTTTTAGAAAAAACAACAAATATAGTAGTTCAGTTTTTTAGGTATTTATTTGTAGGAGTATTTATTATTATTATGAATATAGGCTTACTATTAATTATGACAGATCTTTTTAGAATTAACTATATTATTTCCAGTGTGTTAGGATTTTTATTTGGACTTCTCCTAAACTATTTATTTAGCAAAGACTTTGCTTTTAGAGAAAAAAATACAAAAAAAGAGTTTATGATATATGCTATAATTGGCATTACAGGACTTGTCATAGATACAAGTATTATGCTTATTTGTACATCACTACTAAAAATATATTATCTATTAAGCAAAATCATTTCTACGCTAGTTAACTTTATTTGGATTTTTATAGCTAGAAAAATGATATATAAGAAAGAAGTATGGAAATATGAAAAAAAATAAAAAAAGAGTTGTAATCATAGGAGCAGGCCCATCTGGACTTGCTGCAGCCTATAAATTATTAAAAACAGAAGAGGATTTAGAAATCATCATATTAGAAGCCACCAAAGACATAGGTGGTATATCTAAAACAGTAAAATACAAAGGAAATAGAATAGATATAGGCGGGCATCGCTTTTTCACAAAAAACAAAGAAGTAGAAGATTTTTGGCATGAAGTAATGTCTGTGCAAGGAAAACCAGCTTATGATGATAAAATTTTAAAAATAGAAAAACCCCTTGTAAAAGGTGGACCTGATCCAGAAAAAGTGGACAACGTAATGTTACTTCGAAACCGAATCTCTAGAATCTATTATATGAAAAAATTTTTTGATTATCCAGTAAGTTTAAAACTGCAAACATTTAAAAATATGGGACTTGGAAATACCATTGTAAGTGGATGTAGTTATATAAAATCAGTAGCTGTAAAAAAGAGGGAAGATTCATTAGAAAACTTCTATATCAATCGTTTTGGAAAAAAACTGTATAGTATGTTTTTTGAAAAGTATACAGAAAAACTATGGGGGAGACATCCAAGTGAGATAGATGCCAGTTGGGGAAAACAAAGAGTAAAAGGAGTATCCATTCTAGCCGTTTTAAAAGATGCATTTCAAAAGGTATTTCATATAAAAAGTAAAAAAGTGGAAACTTCTTTAATCAGTCAGTTTTCTTATCCTAAATATGGTCCAGGACACTTCTATGAAAAAGTAGCTGAGGATATCAAGAAAATGGGAGGAGTAATATTAAAAGAGCATGAAGTAGAAGAAATAGTATGTAAAAATGAGAAAATTATATCTGTAAAATGCACAAATAAAGAAACCATTGCCCTTGATTATTTACTAAGCTCTATGCCAATAAAAGATTTAATAGAAGCCATGAATGATCAAAACATGAGTAAAAACATAAAAAGAATTGCAACAAATCTACCATATCGTGATTTTATAACGGTAGGGGTATTGTTAAAAGATTTTAAGTTAGAAAATAAAACAAATCAAAAAACAATAGGAAATATTATTCCTGATAATTGGGTATATGTACAAGATCCTAGTGTAAGAATGTGTCGTTTTCAAATTTTTAATAATTGGTCACCTTATATGGTAAAAGATATTAAAAACCATATTTGGATTGGATTAGAATATGTATGTCATGAATCTGACGATCTATGGGTAAAAAGTGAAAAAGAAATGAAAAAATTTGCTATTGATGAATTGATTCGTATGAATTTAATTACCAAAGAAGATGTAATAGATTCCTGTATGGAAAAAGTAAAAAAAGCATATCCAGCCTATTTTGACACATACCATGAGCTAGACAAAGTAATAAAATATTTAAATAAATATGAAAATTTATATTGCATTGGAAGGAATGGACAACATAGATATAATAACATGGATCATTCTATCTTGACTGGCTTTGTAGCAGCAGATAAGATTATCAAAAATGATCCAGATAAAAAAGATTTATGGAATGTAAATGCTGAAAAAGAATATCACGAAGCAAAATAAAAAAGGAATCCCTATGGATCCTTTTTTATAACAATATAAAATGAATGAAAAAAATAAACAAAGAAAAGTTATTCACATATACTATAAATAGGTTAAAATAGAAAATATTGACATGTAAAATATAGAAAAAGAATTG
>CATOOY010000066.1 GCA_951801995.1 uncultured Erysipelotrichaceae bacterium | reverse complement strand
AATAAATTATTATAATTTTGTGATAAAATGTTCATATGGGAAGACCTCCTTAAATGTTTTCTAACAATTACATTTTATCAAAGGTCTTCCTTTTTGTATGCATTCCCCCAAACCATTATACACAATCGATTTTGTAGTAGATTTGACAAATGAAGATGATATATTTTGGGAAGCAGAAGTAGATGCTAAATACTATTTTATGCATGGAGGATGTTTTGAATTATATAAGATAGTACATCATTATTTCCCTAATTCTATCTGTATGATAGAAAATTCATTAGAGCATTGTGCGATTGGTTATGATGATGAAATTTATGACGCAGAAGGAAAAGTAAACAATAAAGACGCCTTTCATATAGCTACAAAAGAAGATATAGAGTATATGGAAAGAAAGTTTGGACATCATTTAATGAATTTAGAAGCACCAAAAATAATAGAAGATATAAAAGATTGCAATATAAAAGGAATACTGTATTAGTTTTCTTTTTATAAAGTCCAATTATTGCAAATTGACACAAACAAACGTTTTTAATATAATAAAAATAGGTGATAATTATGGAAAAAGTAATCATGCATATCGATGTAAACAATGCTTTTTTATCTTGGACAGCAATAGATTTATTAAAACAAGGATTTGCCTATGATATTAGAAATAGTTATGCCGTAATAGGAGGAGACGAAGAAGAAAGAAGAGGAATAGTAGTAGCAAAATCCAATCCCTGTAAAAAGTTAGGTATCAAAACAGCAGATACACTTTATTCTGCTAGAAAAAAATGTCCAAATTTAAAAGTATATAAGGGAAATTATAGCTTATATAAGAAAATGAGTGATTTACTTTTCAAACACATTTTATCATATACTCCAGATATAGAAATACTATCTATAGATGAATGTTTTATTGACTATACATCTGTTCAAACATTATATGGAGATCCCATAAAATTTGCTTATAAACTAAAAGATGAAATTTATGAAAAGTTAGGTTTTAGTGTAAACATTGGAATAGCCTCTAATAAGCTTTGTGCCAAGATGGCATCTGATTTTGAAAAACCCAATAAAGTACATACCCTTTTTGAAGAAGAAGTGAAAATAAAAATGTGGCCACTTCCTATTGAAAAATTATATGGAGTAGGGAAAAAAAGTAGTGAAAAATTAAAAAATTTAAAAATAAATACTATTTATGATTTAGCACATGCAGATGAAAATATATTATATAAATATTTTAAAAATAACGCACATAAATTTATAGAATCTGCAAAAGGAATCAATCATGAACCAGTAAAAGTAGAAAAAAAAGATCCAAAAGGAATAGGAAATTCCACAACTTTATCAAGAGACATAGATGATAGAAAAGAATTAAATAAAATTTTACTAAGTATAGCAGAAAATGTAGCCCTAGCTCTTCAAAAGCAAAATAAATATGCTAATACAATCTCCATACAAATAAAAGATAAATTTTTCAAAACAAGTTCACATCAAAGAAAACTTACAAATGCTATCCATACATCAAAAGAAATATATATGGTAAGCACACAACTTTTAAAAGAACTATGGAAAGGAGAACCCATAAGGCTTTTAGGAATAAGGTTAGAAAATTTAACCACAACCAAAGAATACCAAGTTTCTCTTTTTGAAAATATAAAAGAAGTAGAAGAAGACAGAAACCTAGAAGTAACAGTTAGCATGCTAAAACAAAAATATGGAACATCCATTGTAAAAAAAGGAAGTTTATTAGATAATAAAATTTATAAAAAATATAATGAGTAGAAAAGCAGGTTGCCTAAAAAATAGTTTCATGTTACAATAAAAATGTATTCATAAAGTAGGTGTTTATATGGAGAAGACCAAAACATACCAAATAGAAAACCTTGAAAATGCCCTTTTAAAAGAAACATTAGAAGACGTATTAAATGCCTTAGAAGAAAGAGGTTATCAAGGAATAGACCAATTAGTAGGATATCTAATAAGTGGAGATCCAGGGTATATTTCTAGTCATAAAGAAGCAAGACGAAAAATTCAAAAATTTGAACGAACCAAAATCTTAGAAGTTTTATTAAAAAATTATATTTATAAATGAGATATTTAGGATTAGATTTAGGAACAAAAACACTTGGTATTGCCATAAGCGATCCAACAGGTCTTGTCGCAAGAACATATACTACCATAAGATTTGAAGAAAAAGACTATGAACAAACAATTCCTATTTTGCAAAAAATAATAGAAGAAGAAAACGTTCAAAAAATAATTTTAGGTCTCCCCAAAAATATGAATAATACAATAGGAGAAAGATGCGAAGAAACAATAAACTATAAAGAGCAATTACAAAAAATAATAAAAATCCCTATTGAAATGCAAGATGAAAGATTATCTACTGTAGAAGCAACTAATATTATGATACAAGCAGACTTATCAAGAAAAAAACGAAAAAATAAGATAGATGCCTTAGCAGCAAGCATCATATTACAATCTTATTTAGATAAAAAGAAAGGTGAATAAAATGAAAGATGAAAGACTAGTTTTAACATTAAAAGATGAAAATGGAAATGAAAGACAATGCGAAGGAGTAGCGCAATTTGAATTAGAAGAAACAGGAAAAAGTTATCTTATTTATACAGACAATACAGTAGATGAAGAAGGAAATACAAAACTTTATGCATCAAGTTATATACCAACAGAAGATGGAGGTATAGGTTCACAATTAAATCCAATTGAAACAGAAAAAGAATGGAAGTATGTAGAAAAAATAGTAGAGGGTATGCAAGAACAAGCAGCAGCAAATGGAGGAAACGAGTAATCATTACTCGCTTTTTTAAGTTGTTATGAAGAAGTTAGCTATGTTAATAACTTTATTTACACTTCTTATACTCGCTCTAGGAATAAGTGGTGTATATATTTATTTTACATCACCTATGGGAAATAATAAAACCACTGAAATAGAAGTAAAAAAAGGAGATACATTTTCTACCATTGGAACAAAATTAAAAGAAAAAGGTATGATTCGTTCCCTTGCTTTTTATAAAATTTATTTAAAAACAAAGAAAAATATTTCCTTGCAAACAGGAACTTATGAAATAAACGATAAAATGAGTTTAGGAGAAATAGTAGATACCTTTACAAAAGAGCCAAATGGAAAACCTATTACAGTCACTTTTAAAGAAGGAAAAAATATGCGTTCTGTAATAGAAGTAATAACAAGTCATACAACAATTAAAGAAACAGAAATACTTACTCTTCTTCAAAATAAAGAATATTTAAATAATTTGATAAACAAATATTGGTTTATTTCTAACGAAATATTAGATCCAAATATTTATTATTCATTAGAAGGCTATTTATACCCAGATACCTATCAGTTTGATAAAAATACAACCATAGAACAAATCTTTTCTAAAATGCTAGATAATTTAGAATGGAAATTAAAAGAGTATAAGGAAATTATACAAAAAGGTTCCTATACTTTTCATCAGATTTTAACTATTGCCTCTATGGCAGAATTAGAAGCAAAAACAATAGAAGATAGATGTGGAGTAGCAGGTGTATTTTATAATCGTTTAGCAAATAAAATGTCATTAGGTTCAGATGTAACTACTTATTATGGTGCTAAAGTAGACATGGGAGAAAGAGACTTATATAAATCAGAATTAAATGCAGCAAATGCTTATAATACAAGAAATATGAATATGGTAGGAAAACTCCCTATTGGACCTATTTGTAATCCAGATATTACATCTATAAAAGCATCACTAAATCCTACCAAAACAAATAATCTATATTTTGTAGCAGACAAAAATGGAAAAGTATATTTTACAAAAACCAATAAAGAACATGAACAGATGATTCAAAAACTAAAAAGTGAGGGATTATGGTACACATATTAGAAGAAATAGAAAAATATGCACAAGAAGAAAATATACCAATTATGCAAAAAGAAGGAATAGATTTCTTAGTAGATTATATCAAAAAAAATAATATAGAAACAGTCCTAGAAATCGGAGCAGCCATCGGTTACTCTGCCATAAAAATGGCACTTTGTAAAGAAAATATACATATTGTTACCCTAGAAAGAGATGAAAAAAGATATAAAGAAGCTCTTGACAATATAAAAAAATTACAAGTAGAAGAAAAAATAGAAATATATCTTTGTGATGCCTTTAATTTTGAGACAAAACAAAAATTCGACCTACTTTTTATAGATGCAGCCAAAGCCCAATATATCCCTTTTTTTGAAAAATTTAAAAACAATGTAAAAGAAAAGGGAACCATTCTTTCAGATAATCTAGCATTTCATGGATTAGTAGGAACAGATACATCATCTTATAGTAAAAATGTAAAAGGAATTGTAAGAAAATTAGAAAAGTTTATTGTTTTTTTAAAAGAAAATAAAGAATATCAAACTACATTTTTAGAAATAGGGGATGGAATTAGTATAACAAAAAAAATAGAAAATATATATAAATAAAGGGTTCGATGTCAAGTAATATTGGCGAAACTATAAAAGATGGTTCAAAATGTATTAGTTATAATTTCCTAAGAGGAACAGTAAGAGAAGCATTACAAGGAGGAACTTGTGTAAATGTAAATAACAAAACATTTGATACCTGTGCACAATAAAGTGATATATGAAAATATTTCACTTTTTATATGCAAGAATAAGAGGAAAAAATTTGCAATTTTTTTTAAAATATGCTATATTATTATAATATCTTTTAAGGGGGGAACTCTATGAATTTATTCGATATAAATGAAAATATAGAATGTATGAAAAAAGAGAGACTAAATATTGCAGACTATAGATCACTAAAAAGAACCATTCAAGTTTTAGGAAGAAGATTTGAAATAACAGATAAAAAAAGAAAAGTGCAAAAAAAACTAGTAACAGCATTATATGAACAATTACAAATAGCAGAAGAATTAAGACCTATATTTTTAAGTAATTTATTTAT
>CATOOY010000065.1 GCA_951801995.1 uncultured Erysipelotrichaceae bacterium | reverse complement strand
AAACAATAATACACCAAAAAAAAATAACATATGAAAAGCATATTTTACATACTATTGTAGATTTATATATAAGAAGTTATAAATTAGAATTAAGAGGACAAATCAAAGATTTTATTCCTAAAGAATATTATAAAAAATTATATTATTTATTTTTACAAAATACATATTTAGAAATAGATGAAAAAGGTATATATAAAATGTTAAAAGATTTTCTAGCTTCCATTGATAATGTAAACTATTTAAAAAATAACAAAGATCAAATTATAAGAGAAGTAGAATCTATGTTAAAAGGAAGGGAAAAAATAGAAACAATACCTATAAGAGAAAAGGAAAAGAACTATTTAAAATATATAGAATATCAAATGAAAGATATAGAAAATGCTCCAAGAGAAAAGACAGATAAAAAATATCTAGAAGAAATGCTTTATTACTATGAAAAAATAAAAGGTGAATTTATAAATCCAACAAAACAAGAATTAAAACAAATACAAAGAACACTAAATATAAGCAATAGAACCAAAAGAAACATAACACTAGGTTGCGAAACCATCTCCGTTAATGATAACCATAGTTATACAATTAGTTACTATGAAGATGGGGCCTATAGTTTTAAATTAAATGAACTCGATTTACATGCTGTTATTAAAGACACTCCTCTAGAGGAGTACTTATCTAAAGCTTTAGATAAGAGTGAAAATATAGTATCCCAAGAAGAAAAATTAAAAATAAAAGAAGGAAAAAGTATCCCATCCATTACCTATGAAGTAAGAATAGAACCAAATGGAAAAATAGGACCTTTAAAAATATATCTAAGCACAAGTGAAGTAGAAAAAGCATATGACAAAATAGGAGATAATCCAGATGAAAAATTAAAGAAGTTTTTATCTTTATATAAATTATTAACAGATGATCATAAACCCAATTTAGATAAAGAAATAGTAGATACTTACTTTCTATCACTTTTTAAAAATAAAATAATAGAATATGTAGAAGAAAGAAATATTCCACTTATTGTAAAAGGAATAAGTGACTTTGATCAAGATTATTACATGCAATTACATTATGAACTTTGTGAAATTTATAGTAAATTACCAAAAAAACATTTTGAACAAATATTTGAAATATTAAGTACTAATTTAGAAAAAGAACATTTTGTAAATCATGATTATCAAAAAGGAAACTATCATATTCATTTAGAAAATGATTATGTAAAATATCTAAACCAACAAATGCTAAAATCATGTATCATAAAGAAAGAGGAAGAAACTTTTATTCCAGAATCAAATGAAGTCATGGAAAGAGCAAATAGAGGAATTTGTTATATTGGTATTTTAAAACCTATTGACAAAAGTAAAAAAAATGGTTATTATAAAAAATAGAAATGCAAAGAAAAGGACACAATATTAAAAATTTTACTTACAAGAGAGTTAGTGGTTGGTGGAAACTAACAAGTAAATTTTAACATTACTACCTTCGAGCAGACCTTAATCGGTATCCGGGCTTCCCGTTATCTAAAGTAAGTAAAACAAAGGATGGTATCGTGCCTGTCACTCCTTACATATTAGTGTAGGGAGTTTTTTAGTAAGGAGAGATAATATATGTCAAAAAGAATAAAAGAAATACCTAAAAAGCAGCTTATAAATATGAAAAAGTTTTTAAGGGATTACCTAGGAGCACCCCCATATAAAGGAGAGGAAAAACTAACACATAATCTTCTCACATTTCATTTAAGGGAAAATGGTATAGTTATTCCCAAAAGATTATCCTTTAAAGAAATTACAGAAGAAGATTTGAGAAAAGGAAGAGTTATTTATGTAAGAGATAAGAAAGGATACATAATCCCTTACGTAAATCCTCACTATATAAGCGAGGATTTGCTTTCTAGGCATCTAGAAAGCAAAAATAAAGAAGAATTAGAAGCAATAAGGAAAAAGTTATTAAAAGAAGAATTAGAAAAACGTAAAAGAATATTAAGTGAAAAGAAATATACAATAGAAGAAGAGATTCTATCTACAGAAGAATTATATTATGAAGAATTAGAAGAAAAATATAACGCAAAATATAAAGCAAAAAAACAAAAGAAAAAAATGTTATATATAAGTAAAATTAAATATAATAGGAGATAAGAGAAATGATAAATATTAAAGAAAATGAAAAATTAGATATGTTAAATCATTCTTGTGCCCATATGCTAGCACAAGCCATAAAAAGATTATATCCAAATGCTTTATTTTGGGTAGGCCCATCTATAAAAGAAGGATTTTACTATGATATAGATTTAAAAGAAGAAGTATTAAAAGAAGAAGATCTAGAAAAAATCACAAAAGAGATGAAAAAAATAGTAAAAGAAGATAAATTAATAAAAAAAGAAGAATTAAGTAAAGAAGAAGCACTCGCTAAATTTAAAGACAATCCATATAAAATAGAATTAATAGAAAATTTAGCAGAAAATGAAAGCATAACAGCTTATACACAAGGAGAGTTTACAGATTTGTGCAAAGGTCCACACGTAAAATCTACAAAACTTTTAAAACATTTTGCCCTTCTTAAAGTAGCAGGTGCTTATTATAAAGGTGATTCTAACAATAAGATGTTACAAAGAATCTATGGCATTTGTTTTGAAACAGAAGAAGATTTACAAAAACATTTACAAGATCTAGAAGAAGCAAAAAAAAGAGACCATAAAAAACTAGGAAGAGAATTAGAACTTTTCATGATTAGTGAATATGGGCCTGGCTTCCCATTTTGGTTACCAAATGGAATGAAACTAAGAAAATTATTAGAAGACTTTTGGTATGAAGAACATGAAAAAGAAGGATACGAATTTATCAAAACACCAATTATGTTAAATAAAGATTTATGGGAACTTTCTGGTCACTGGTTTAATTATAAAGAAAATATGTATACATCTGTAATAGATGAAAAAGAATTCGCTATTAAACCCATGAACTGTCCAGGAGGAATGCTAGTTTATAAAAATAAATTACATTCTTATAAAGATCTTCCTATTCGTTCAGGGGAACTAGGACTCGTACATAGACATGAAGCAAGTGGAGCCCTAAATGGTTTATTCCGTGTTAGAAACTTCACGCAAGATGACGCACATATTTTTATGAGAGAAGACCAAATGGAAGAAGAAATATTACACCTTTTAGACTTTATAGATAGAATATATCATATATTTAACTTACCATATACAATTGAATTATCTACAAGACCAGAAGAAAAATATATAGGAGAAATAGAAGTTTGGGATAAAGCAGAATCTATTTTACAAAGTGCTTGTCATAAAGCAGGAAAAGAGTGTAAAATAAACCCTGGAGATGGAGCTTTCTATGGTCCAAAATTAGACTTTCATGTAACAGATTCCCTAGGAAGAGAATGGCAATGTGGAACCATCCAATTAGATATGAATTTGCCAGAAAGATTTGATTTAACATATATCGATCAAAATGGAGAAAAACAAAGACCTATTATGTTACATAGAGTAATATTTGGTTCTGTAGAACGTTTTATAGGTATTTTAATAGAACACTTTGCTGGTGTTTTTCCACTATGGCTTGCCCCTATACAAGTAAATATTATTCCTGTAAATAATGAATACCATCTAGAATATGCAAAAAAAATAGAATCTTTATTAAAAGAAAAAAATTTCCGTGTAACATTAGATGATAGAGAAGAAAAACTTTCTTATAAAATGAGAGAAAGTCAAGTAAAGAAAATTCCTTATACACTTATACTAGGAGATAAAGAAAAAGAAGAAAATTTAATCAGTTTTCGTATGCATGGGCATAAAGAAACCCATACCATACCATGTAGAGAATTTATTAATTTATTAGAAGAGAAAACTGCAAATAAAGAAATTTCATTATAGTAGTGTTTATAATACAATTAAGAAAATGATATTATTTATTTAAGAAATGAAAGAAATAAATAAAAATACATAAAATGAAAGTAAGTTTGGTAAAAAAAAATGAACCATATTAGGAGGTAATATTATGGTAACAAAAAAAGAAGTATTAGAAAGATTAAAAGAATACTATAAAAGAGAAGACTCTCTAATAATAGGTATGAATGGTTCCCAAGCCATAAGAGTTTCAAAAAAATTAAAAAAAGATTTAGAACTTTCTACTAGAATAGATGCTACATCTTTTACAATGAATAAAACAGAACACTTTGATTATTTTCTAGATGCAAATTTATCATTAGAAGAAATAAAATTATCCCAAATTTATAGTACAGTAGATGCTATAAAACATATACTAGAAGATACACCTATTCCTACCCAAATTGGAGAATTAGGAAAACTATCTAGATTTATGTATAGAATAAATGAGGAAGATAAACAAAAACATATAAGGGATATGATACAGACATCTAAAGAGCCTATTTTTGTCTATTCAAGTGGTGAAAATAACTTAATGAGAGAAGTAGGAAATAATCCTGGTGCTATTATGGGAGATTATAAAAGAAGAAATACAACACCAAACTTTTACTATAGTATAGAAAAAGCAAAAGATGAAAAAACTTTAGAAATTGTATTAGAAGGAATAGAGAGAAATTTTAACCATATCCTTTCCTTAAACGAAGCATCTGATATTTATACATTAGGTACTTATGTACCAAGAATATTAGATGCAGAGGAGCTAAAAGTTTTTAAAGAATTAATAATAAAATATAATGAAAAATTACAAAAATTGTGTCAAAAATATGGATGCTCTTTTGTATCAATTGAGAAAATAGGTTCATCATATTTAACAAATGATAGACTATTTCATCCAACATCTAAAGGAAGTACTTACATAGAAGAAAATATTCTACTAGCAATGTATAAAAAGAAACTAGAAAAAAAAGATACTAGTAAAATAACTGTTTCTTATAATCCTATTTATAATATAAAAGAAAAAGGAGCATCCTACATAGAAAATGCCTGTTTTACAGACGCAGGAAGAAGTTGTTTAAAGACTATGGCTACATATGGATATGAGCACCACCGTAAAATAGAAGAAGAAAAAGAACATATAAGAGAAGCAAAAATATTTCAAAAAGTAAAAGAAAAAGAATTAAGATGATATGAACCCCGTTTCTTGGACATAGGAAACGAGGTTTTTATATGAGTAAATTAAGTTATGAAGATAAAATAAATATTTATAATGAAAAGAAAAAAGGAATATCTATTACAAAGTTGTCAAAAA
>CATOOY010000064.1 GCA_951801995.1 uncultured Erysipelotrichaceae bacterium | reverse complement strand
ATACAGAGCCAGATAATTTAAAGGAATTAGAAGAACAAATAGAAGAAGCTAAAAACTTTGGATGCAAAAAAGAAGAATTTGATAAATATCTTCGTATTAATTACCATATTCCAAAAGGCGTATATTATTTAAAATTAGCCGAAATGGAAACATATATATCACATTACAGTATGACCACATTAGCAGATAAAGTAAAACAGACATTAAAATATGTAAAACCAGAAGTAAAAATAACCACACTAAGACAAGAAAGTGACAATAGAATTTATATGGAAACAGATATGCCAAGACAATTCCAAAAACAAGTCCAAAGTAATGATAAAGTAGCATAAAAGACGAAAGTCTTTTTTCTTTAAAAAAGGAGAAGTAAATGAAAAAAATAATCATTCCCAAAAATAGTAAAATGATAAAGGAGCTAAAAGATGAAATAGATGGTGTTCTTTTAGGTTTAAAAGGATATTCTGCAACATACGAGACAGAATTTGAATTAGAAGAAATAGAAGAAATAATAAGCTTTTTAAAAGGAAAAGAAGTGTTTATTTCTATCAATAAAAATATATTAAACTATGAAGTAGAAAATCTCTATAAGCAACTAGAAAAATTAAATGAAATGAAAATTACAGGTATTCTTTTTTATGATTTAGCAATACTAAATAGAAAAGAAAAAATAAAACACAATCTATGGTGGGCACAAGAACATTTTACTACCAACTATTTAACAGCAAAATATTACGAAGAAGAAGGTGTAAAAGGTGCTTATCTTTCTTCTGATATTACGAAAAAAGATTTAGAAGAAATTCGTAAAAACACCAAAATAAAACTTATGATAAATGCATTTGGATATTTACCAATATTTGTATCAAGAAGAAATATAATAGAAAATTATAAAAAAACATTTCAGATCAAAAATAAAGGAAAAAACTATTATATAGAAAAAGAAGGAAAAAGATATCCGATTGTAGAAAGAAAAGAAGGAACCTATGTATATTCTGCTTTTATTTTAAACGCAGCAGAAGAAATATTATCTTTTCAAGATAATGGTTTTGAATATATAGTACTCAATAGTTTTCAAATAGAAGAAGAAAAATTTAAAGAAATAGTAATACTTTTCTCCAAAATAACAAAAGAAAATAAAAAAGAAATTCAAAAAAAAATAGATGAAATATGTAATAACAATACAGATAAAGCTTTTTTGTATAGAAATACCATTGTAAAAGTAAAGTAGGTGATAGAAATGAAGAAAGTAGAATTACTCGCACCAGCAGGGGATTTAGAAAGATTAAAATGGGCGATTTTATATGGAGCAGATGCTGTTTATATAGGAGGACCTTCCTTTGGGCTTCGTGCCAATGCAGGCAATTTTTCCTTTGAAGAAATAAAAGAAGGTGTAACATTTGCTCATAAGAAAAAAGCACATGTACACGTGACAGTAAACATAGCCCTTCATAATGAAAATATAGATAAATTACCTACATATTTAAAAAAATTAGAAGAACTAGAAGTAGATGCGATTATTGTAAGTGACCCAGCTATCATGAACCTTGCTTTAAAAGAAACCAAACTACCTATACATATATCTACCCAACAATCCACTTTGAATAAAGAAGCCGTAAAATATTTTGAAAAAAAAGGAGTATCTAGAATCGTCTTAGGAAGAGAAGCAACCAAAGAAGATATAAAGGATATATTAAAAAATACCAATATAGAAATAGAAACATTCATACATGGTGCTATGTGTGCTAGTTTTAGTGGAAGATGTGTCTTATCTAACTTTTTTACAGGAAGAGATGCCAATCGTGGAGGATGTGCCCAAATATGTAGATGGGATTTTAATTTATATGAAAATAAAAATAAACTAGAAGGAGAAAAGCCTTTTACTTTTTGTACCAAAGATTTATCCCTATTAAAACATTTAGATGAAATGATTGAAATGGGGATATCATCTTTTAAAATAGAAGGAAGAATGCGTTCTCTATATTATGTGGCCACAGTAGTAGGTACTTATAGAAAAGCAATAGATGAATATTATCATAATAAAGAAAATTATGTATATAATAAAGAATATGAAAGAATTTTAAATAATTGTGCCAACAGAGAAAGTACAGTGCAATTTTTTGATGGAAACTATGATGAAAAATGTCAGTATTATAATGGAAGAATGGAAGCTTCCAATCAAGAGTTTCTAGGGATTGTCCTTGCTTATGATGAAGAAAAGAAAGAAATGATAGTAGAAGAAAGAAATTATTTTAAAAAAGGAGATAAAGTGGAAATTTTTGGTCCAGATGGGAATATAATACCATATGAAATAAATGAAATTTATGATGAAGAAAATAATAAGATAGAAGTGGTTCGTCATCCAAAACAGATTGTAAAAATAAAAATAGATAAAAAAATAAAACCGAATTATTTAATTCGTAAAATTGCTTGACAAATAAAAAAAACTGTAGTAATATCTTACTTGTTTTAGATAAAATATCGAGGTGAAATTATGTCAAATACAAAAGAAATGTATATTACAAAAGAAGGGTTAGCTGATCTTGAAAAAGAGCTAAACTATTTAAAATTAGAAAAAAGACCAGAAGTAATAGAAGCATTAAAAGATGCAAGAGCATTAGGTGATCTAAGTGAAAATGCAGAATATGATGCGGCTAGATCTGAACAGACAGAAGTAGAAGGTAGAATTGCAGAATTAGAAGCAATGTTAGATCATGCTGTAGTAATAAAAGAGGTTTCAAAAGATAAAGTTTCTATTGGAAATGTAGTAACTATTAAATATATAGAAGATGGAGATACCGAAGAGTATTCCATCGTTGGAGTAAAAGAAGCAGATCCATTTATGAATAAGATTTCGAATGAATCACCTATTGCAAAAGCAATTATGGGCTTTAGTGTAGGAAAAGTAGTAACCGTAGATAGTCCAAACGGTAAATATGATATAGAAATTTTAAACATAGCATAAAAGATAATTTTCATCTTTTCAGATTGTTGACAAACGACCTATTTTGAAAAATTTAACTTTTTAATAAATTCAAAGTGGGTAAAAAGGTCTAAATAAGAGTAAATATTAGGTGTTTAATCCCTAAATTTGCTCTTTTTTTATACTTTTGTGGGAGAAATATAAAAGGTTGTGACAAAGCCGATTTGAAAAATCGAATTTGTCAACAGCCTGAAAGATTGATTTTTCATAAATCAACCTTTTTTATTCTTCCGTTTTTGCACTAGGAATTAAAGCATCTAATTTATCATCTTTGGCATAAGGCTCAGTACCTTTGGTATAATAAAGAATTTTTTTATTTTTAGTATTATCATCTGCTACCTTCCCTGTAATAGGGTCTGTAAAAACACCAGTAATATTAGGTGGTGTTTTATACCAAGCATCTTCCTTATCCTTTAAGTAAGATTCTATAATATCAGCCCATACATTTTTACTATTTGTTCCATCCTTTGGCTCCGTTTTCCTATTATCATCATACCCAGACCAAACCCCAACCAAAGCATCTTTATTATATCCAAAAATCCAGTGATCCGTATTGGTAGTACCTGTTTTAATCGCATAATTTTTACTTAATTTTGGCTTAATTACCATACATGTAGGAACAGTATAATCCACAAGTTCACTTGCATAACAATTGCGTAAAAGCTCTGATAAAATATAAGTAATATTCTTATTTAAAATGGTTTCTTCATCTTTTTTTCTCTCAAAAAGAATATTTCCATTTACATCTTCCACTTTTTCAATCAAATAAATATCATTTTTTATACCTTCATTTGCTAAAACTTGATATCCTTGCATCATATTTTTCAAAGATACCTCCTCCGTACCAAGTGCAAGAGAAGGAATCGGTCTAAAAGAAGAACTAATTCCAACTCTCTTAGAAATATCTACCAATGTATCTTCTCCTAAAAAAAGATGTGTTTTAACAGCATATATATTATCAGAATAAGCAAGAGCAGCAGCTAAACTAATATCCTTATTTGCATATACTTCAGCATAATTTTTAGGACTATAAGACTTATCATTTGATACCTGAAAAGTAGTTTTAGCACTTCGAAAAGTAGTAGAAGAAGTAAAACCATTTTCAAGTGCAGCATAATAAAGAAATGGCTTTAAAGTAGATCCCATTTGTCTTCTTGCTTGTGTTGCCCTATTATATTGACTCTTTGAATAATTTTTTCCCCCAGTTAAAGCAAGAATTTTTCCCGTTTTCGGTTCTACCATAATACTAGATATTTCTATTTCACTTGCACTATCCACATTATTGGTAATACTATCTTCCATACTTTTTTGTGCCTTTTTATCTAAAGTAGTATAAATTTTAAGACCACCAGTAGAAAGAAAAGAAGTAGGAACAGTAGAAATACTTTTCAGTTCCTCTAAAACAGCATCTTCAAAATACATAAGAGTATTTAAATCATTTTTCTCTAAATTGCCATGATAAGTAAGTACCTCATTTGAAGCAGCTTTTTTTTCTTTCTCTGTAATATAGTTATTTTTTACCATTGCATTTAAAATGAGTCTTTGCCTTTCCTTTGCCTTTTTTTCATCTACAAGAGGAGAGTAGTGAGAAGGATTCTTAGGAATACCAGCAAGCATAGAAGCTTCTGCTAAAGATAAATCCTTCGCACTTTTATTAAAGTAGTACTTTGCTGCATTCTCAATTCCAAAAATTCCCCCATAATTGATAGTATTTAAATAACCTTCTAAAATTTGATCCTTAGAATAATGTACCTCTAAACGAACAGTAAGAAGAGCTTCCTCTATTTTTCTTTTCCAAGTTTTTCCAAAATCCAAAAATAAATTTTTAGCATATTGTTGTGTAATAGTAGAAGCACCTTGACTCTTATTTTTTTCCTTAATATTAATAAGCATAGCCTTTATAATACGTAAAAAATCAAAACCAGGATGTTTATAAAAATTTTTATCCTCAATCGCAAGCGTCGCATCTACAACATGAGGAGAGATATCCTTTAAAGAAATCCAATCTCCATTTGGATCTCCTGAAAAAAGCTCCTTATGATTATCGTATAAATAAAAACTATTCGCAGATTTTATGGATAATTTAGGCGTTATTTTGGCATAAATATAAAGACCTACACAAAATAGGAGAATAAGAATAAATAAAAGAACTAAAATTTTAAGTAATCGATGTCTCTTTTTCATAAAACGCTCCATTCTAATTTTAGTATTCGAAAAAAAAATAAAAATATAAGTGCTTTTTAGAAAAAGTTGTGTTATAATGACAAAGATTAAGAGGAAAAACATGAAAAAAATAAAAGGAAAAACAAGTCTATGGGAAAAAGGCATTTTAAAAGAAGAACATCAAATAAAAGGTTGCCTTTTAAAAGATATAGTAGTTTATAAAGAAAATGATGTTCTTGTCAAAGTGTTTTTAAAAGAAAAAGAAATAAAACTTACAAGAAGTAGTGAAGAATATAAAATAGAGCTATTTTTTGAAGAAAAGAAAAAAAGAAAAGGAAATTACT
>CATOOY010000063.1 GCA_951801995.1 uncultured Erysipelotrichaceae bacterium | reverse complement strand
AAATATCAACCATTTTAATATATATATTTCACTTTAAAAATCCAATTTATTTATATCACCTTTTATTTAAGTAACAAAATTCATATTAACATTGTAGTAACTTTTTTATGTTTCACGTGAAACATAAATTATAGATTAAATAAAAATGTTCAAAAATTATAAAATATAATAAAAGATGGTATTAAAATTATCTATAAAAAAAGTATGTATATTATAGCTATAAATAAGAATTTGTAGGTAGCAATGTTTCACGTGAAACATAAATTATAGATTAAACAAAAATATTCAAAAATTATAAAATATAATAAGAGATGATATTAAAATTATCTATAAAAAAAGTATGTATATTATAGTTATAAATAAGAATTTGTAATCAATAATGTTTCACGTGAAACATTATATAAAAAAGAAGAAAACTAATTTTCTTCTTCCTTAATAATAGTAGCAACTGTACTAACCTTTTGATTATCTTTTAAATTAATTAATTTAACACCTTGTGCAACTCTTCCTGTAGTAGAGATCTGATCAATCATTAATCGAATAATAATTCCACTATTCGTTATAATCATTAAATCTTCATTGCCTGTTACTGCTTTGAAAGACACTATATTACCATTTTTATCAGTAATATTTAAAGCTTTAACACCCTTACTTCCCCTATGTGTCATTCTATATTCTTCAATAACAGTTCTCTTTCCATAACCGTTCTCCGTTACTACTAACACTTCTTGCCCTGTTTTAGCAATTTCCATTCCTACACATTTTCCACCATCAGTATCAATTCCTCTAACACCAGAGGCAGTTCTTCCCATTACACGAATTTCATTTTCCACAAAATGTATCATACGTCCATTAGAAGATGCGATTAAAACTTCACTATCACCCTGTGTTTTTTTGACAGATAATAGCTCATCATTTTCTTTTAATGTAATAGCTAATTTTCCATTATTTCTAATATTATTAAATTCTTCAATAGCTGTACGTTTTACAAGACCATTACATGTACAGAATACAATGTACTTTGCAGTATCGTTATTTTCTACTTTGAGCATTGCTCTAACAGTTTCCTCTTTTTCAAGTGGTAATAAATTCACAATTGGAAGTCCTTTAGATTGTCTACTAAATAATGGAATTTCATATCCCTTTATACGATACACTTTTCCCTTATTTGTAAAGAATAATAAATAATCATGTGTTGTCATAGAAATTAAGTTTTCCACAAAATCTTCTTCATTCGTTGTCATACCCTTTATTCCTACACCACCACGATTTTGCGTTTTATAAGTTTCACTTAAAATTCTTTTAATATATCCTTTATTTGTTAAAGTAATAACAACATCTTCTACAGGGATAAGAGCTTCATCTTCAATAAAGTCTATAGCAGACATATCAATATTGGTTTTTCTTTCATCCCCATATTTATTTTTAATTTCAGTAAGTTCTTCTTTGATAATATTTAAAATTCTTTTTTCATTTGCAAGAATATCTTTCAAATCTGCAATTAATTCCTCTAATTGTTTTAATTGTTCTTCTATTTTTTGTCTTTCTAAACCCGTTAATCGTCTTAACTTCATTTCCAAAATAGCTTTGGCTTGCGCTTCTGATAAAGCAAAACGATTCATAAGTTCAGAAGAAGCTTCTTCATCATTTTTTGCAGCCTTTAAAAGTTTGATAATCTCATCTATATTATCTAAAGCAATTTTTAATCCTTCTAAAATATGTGCTTGCGCTTCTGCCTTATCTAAATCAAATTTTGTTCTACGATAAATAACAGTCCTTTGATGTTCAATATATTTTTCAAGTATTTCCTTTAAATTAAGTGTTCTTGGTTCATCATCTACTAAAGCCAAATTATTAATACCATATGTTGTTTGAATAGAAGTATGTTTATAAAGATTATTTAAAACAACATTCGCATTCGCATCTCGCCTAAGTTCTACAACAATACGAATTCCATTCCTATTACTCTCATCTCGAATATCTGTAATACCATCAATTACTTTATCACGAACAAGATCTGCAATTTTACCAATTAGAACCGATTTATTTATCATATATGGAATTTCTGTAACAATGATTTGATGTTTTCCATTTTTCATTTCCTCAATATTTACTTTTGAACGAACTGTAATAATTCCTTTTCCCGTTTCATAAGCCTTTCGGATACCACTATTTCCTAAAATAGAAGCACCAGTTGGAAAATCAGGACCTTTAATATATTCCATAAGTTCTACAACAGTCAAATCGGGATTATCAATAAGCGCTATAGTTCCATCAACAACCTCTTTTAAATTATGAGGAGGCATATTAGTAGCCATACCCACTGCAATCCCTGTAGTTCCATTTACAAGTATATTAGGAAAACGTGAAGGAAGAACTTTTGGTTCACGTTCTGTTCCATCATAGTTGGGAACAAAGTCTATCGTATTTTTATGAATATCACGAACAAGTTCCATGCTAATTTTAGACATCCTAGCTTCTGTATAACGCATAGCTGCTGCTCCATCCCCATCAATAGAACCAAAATTTCCATGACCATCTACAAGCATATAACGATAAGAAAATATTTGTGCCATACGTACAAGTGCCTCATAAATAGATGAATCACCATGAGGATGATATTTACCCATAACATCTCCCACAATACGAGCACATTTTTTATGTTGTACTGTTGAAGTGGCTCCCATGTCATTCATTCCGTATACAATTCTTCTTTGTACTGGTTTAAGTCCATCTCTTACATCAGGAAGCGCTCGAGATGCAATAACACTCATTGCATAATCCAAAAAAGATTTTTGAATAGACTCGGCAAAAGGTAGTTCTTGTAATTTATCCATTTAAATTCCCCCTATACATCCAAATTTTCTACGAATTTTGCATTTTTTTCAATAAATTCACGTCTTGGTTCAACTTCCTCACCCATAAGATCCGTTAAAACTTTATCTGCCATAATAGCATCATCCATTGTAATTTGAAGCAAAATTCTATTTTCAATGTTCATAGTAGTATCCCAAAGTTCTTCTGCATCCATTTCTCCCAAACCTTTATATCTATTAATTCTTGCCTTGGTAGGATCTGGTAACTGTGCGATGATTCCATCTCGTTCCTCATCTGAATAAGCATGATATAATTTTTTATTATATTCTACTTTATACAAAGGAGGTTGTGCAGCATATATGTATCCCTGCTCTACCAAAGGTTTAAAATAACGGTAAAAGAATGTTAATAATAAAATACGAATATGCGAACCATCTACATCGGCATCTGTCATAATAACAATTTTGTGATATCTAAGTTTAGAAATATCAAATTCATCACCAATACCAGTACCAAAAGCAGTAATCATAGAACGTATTTCATTATTTCCTAAAATACGATCCAGTCTTGCTTTTTCCACATTTAATATTTTTCCTCGAAGTGGTAAAATAGCTTGCGTTTTCGGATCCCTACCAGATTTAGCAGAGCCACCTGCAGAATCTCCCTCGACTATATAAATTTCGCACTCTTCTGCATTTTTTGAAGAACAATCTGCAAGTTTTCCAGGTAAAGATGTAACTTCTAGTGCTGTCTTACGACGGGTTAAATCACGTGCCTTTTTTGCTGCTACTCTCGCTCTTGCAGCTGTCATTGCTTTTTCTACAATAATTTTAGCCTCTTCTGGATGCTCAAGCAGAAATCTTTCAAACCCATTACTAAACACATCATCAGCAATTTTCCTTACTTCACTATTTCCAAGTTTCGTCTTTGTTTGTCCTTCAAATTGAGGATCAGGATGCTTACAGGAAATAATCATAGTGATTCCTTCTCTTACATCATCCCCATTTAACGATTCTTCATTTTCCTTCAAAAATTTATTTTTTCTTGCATAATTATTGATAATTCTAGTAAGAGATCTTTTTACTCCATCCTCATGTGTACCACCTTCATAAGTATTAATGTTATTTGTAAAAGAATATATATTAGATGCATACCCTGAATTATACTGAAGTGCTACTTCAAGCGAAATATCAGAATCTTCTCCAGATAAATGAATAATTTCCTCATGAATAGGTGTTTTATTCTTATTTAGCATTTCTACATAAGCACTTATTCCACCTTCATAAACAAATGTTTCCTTTTTCTTTTCTTCTTCCCTATCATCACACAAAATAATACGAAGCCCTTTATTTAAGAAGGCAAGTTCTCTTACTCTTGTCTTTAAAGTTTCATAATCAAAAATAGTAGTATCAGTAAATATCAAAGGATCTGGTAAAAAAGTAACAGTAGTTCCAGTTCGCTCTTTAGAACAAGAATCAATTACTGTAAGAGGTTCTACTGTATGTCCACCATTTTCAAAACGAATACGATGTACCTTTTCATCCTGATATACCTTTACTTCTACCCATTTACTTAAAGCATTTACAACAGAAGCTCCTACTCCATGAAGACCACCAGCTACTTTATAGCCTCCTCCACCAAATTTTCCACCTGCATGTAAAACAGTATATACAGTCTCTACAGTAGAAATACCCGTTTTTTTATGAATACCTGTAGGAATACCTCTACCATCATCTTTTACAGTAATTGAATTATCTTTATTAATAATAATTTCTATATCATCACAATATCCAGCAAGTGCTTCATCGATTGCATTATCCACAATCTCCCATACTAAATGATGTAATCCTTTTACACTAGTAGAGCCTATGTACATACCAGGTCTCTTACGAACAGCTTCCAATCCCTCTAATACCTGAATATCAGAAGCATCATAATGTTCTATATTTTTTGTTTCTTCCATCTATATCACCTCTTCTTGTTTTTTTACTTTCCCATTCTCTATTTGAATAAATTTTGCATTTTTCTTTTGATTTTCTGTTAAATGATCCAATTCCGTTGTTGTAATAATCACTTGCAAATTTTCTTCTATATATTTCATTAAATTGTTTTTTTTCTGATGATCTAATTCACTAAACACATCATCCAGTAAAACAATAGGAAGCCTTTTTTTATATTTTTTATAAAGTTCTATCTCAGAAAGTTTAAAAGTCAAAATAGCAGCTCTTTGCTGTCCCTGTGAAGAATAAGCAACCATATCTTTATTGCCTATACAAAAAACAAGATCATCATGATGGGGACCAAACAAGGTCTTTCTACATGCCCTTTCTTTTTCTCTATTCTTTTCATAAAATTTCAAAATATATTCTTCATTTATGGCATCTTTTTCTTCAAAATCCATAATTTTATAAAAAATATGAAAATTTTTTATATGCATAAGATTTTCATATATAGAAGGTGCATATTCATTAATACGGTCTATAAATTTAAGTCTCATTTTATAAATAAGAACAGCCTTTTCTATAAAATATTTTGTCAAAATATCAAAATAATAAATATCAAAATAGTCCTCCTTCAGATACTCATTTCTCATCTTAAGAAGTTTATTATAATCAGATAAAACATTATAATAAATTTCTTAAGATGAGAAATGAGTATCTGAAGGAGGACTATTTTGATATTTATT
>CATOOY010000062.1 GCA_951801995.1 uncultured Erysipelotrichaceae bacterium | reverse complement strand
TTTTACATTTTAACTAGTTATTTATTATTTTTATCCATCTTGTATATAAGAAAAATATTTATTTAGAAGGCTTTTATATAATTTGCCCCCCCCCCGTTTACTATTTGCTAACATCTTATTCCTACTCTCTTTTTAAATTATAATATTTTTTTTATTATTTGTAAAGTTTTTTCCAATAAAAAAAGCTATTACAAAGTAATTGCATAAATAATATTCCATTATAAAAAAATAATAAATTCAAATATAAAATTTTTTCTTACAAATTAAAACCTGAGTTTTTACATTTTATCTATATAATGAGCCACTTCATTTACTGTATTATAAAAACAACCATAATCTGTATCAAACCACTTTACATTCATTTGATTATAAAACCATGTATATTGTCTTTTAGCATACCTTCTACTACTTTGTTTTAATATATCTATACATTCCTCTAAAGATTTCTCTTTCTCAAAAAAAGAAAACAATTCTTTATACCCAATAGGAGTAAGTACAGCTTTTGTACGTATTCCACTTTTATAAATTTTATAAGCTTCTTCTAATAAACCATTCTTTATCATTACATCTACCCTATAATTAATTCTTTCATATAAGTTACTTCTATCAGTAGTAAGACCAATAAAAAGAGCATTATAAAGTAATTTAGATGTTTTTTCTTTTTCACTAAAAGGTTTTTGATTCATTTCAAAATACATAAGAGCTCTTTCAACCCTCTTACGATTATTAGGATGAATAGTAGTGCAAGGATCCACTAACTTTAACTTTTCATACAATTGTACATTAGAATATTCAGAATAAGAAATAGAAGTTTTTCTCTCTGCTTCAAAATTATAATCATAAAGGGCAGCTTTTATATAAAGTCCAGTGCCTCCTACTAAAATAGGTAGTTTTCCCTTTGCACATATTTCTTTTATTTTATTTCTACAATCTCTTTGAAAATCAAAAACAGTATAATTTTCATCTATATTTTTTATATCGAATAAATGATGAGGTATATTTTCTTTTTTCTCATCCGTTACTTTAGCTGTTGCTATATCCATACCTTTATAAACCTGTGTACTATCAGCATTGATGATTTCTCCATTATATATTTTAGCAAGCTCCACACTAAGTTTTGTTTTCCCAACAGCAGTAGGCCCCACAATCACTAATACTTTTTCCACAATACCACTCTCACTATCTAATAAACATAGAATCACCAAAAGAAAAGAAACGATATCTTTCTAAAACAGCTATTTCATAAGCATTTAATATTTGCTCCCTATTAGCAAAAGCACTAACAAGCATTATAAGAGTAGATTTGGGCAAATGAAAATTTGTAATCAAATGATCAACAGCTTTAAATGTATAACCAGGATAAATAAAAATATCTGTAAACCCAGAGCAAGCTCGAAAAGTTCCATATAAAGTCATAATTGTCTCTAATGTTCTCACAGAAGTAGTCCCTACTCCAATAACAGCATTTCCTTCTTTCTTAGCCTTATTTAAAATACTAGCTGTCTTTTCATCCATCTCATAATACTCACTATGCATTTTATGTTTTGTAACATCAAAAACAGATACAGGTCGAAAAGTTCCAAGTCCAACATGTAAAGTAATATACACTATTTTGACACCTTTTGACTTTATTTTTTTTAAAAGGTCTTCTGTAAAATGTAAACCAGCTGTAGGAGCAGCTGCACTACCTATATTTTTTGCATACACAGTTTGATAACGATCGTTATCATTTAATTTTTCATGAATATAAGGAGGAAGAGGCATTTCCCCAAGTTGATCCAATATTTCATATAAAATCCCTTCATACAAAAGTTTAAAAATACGTATTCCTTCTTCTCCAATTTCCACACATTCTGCTTTTAACTTTCCATCTCCAAAACAAATAATAGTACCTACTTGTACTCTTTTTGCAGGTCTTACTAAACATTGCCAAATATTGTTTGATTCTTCCTTTAAAAGAAGCACTTCAATAACAGCACCTGTTTTCTCCTTTACACCATAAAGTCTAGCTGGAATAACCTTAGTATCATTTAAAACAAGTACATCATCTTTATGAAGATAGTCTAAAACATCATCAAAATGCTTATGTTCTACATCTCCCGATTTTCTATCCAGTACTAAAAGACGAGAAGAATCTCTCTTCTCCAGTGGTGTTTGTGCTATTAAATCTTCTGGCAAATAGTAATTAAAATCATCTGTTTTCATATACATCTCCCCATATCTCTTTTATAAGTTGTTTAGGTTTACTATCCTCTTTTTGCCCAAAAGGAATAATATCATTTCCATAATATTCTTTTATTAAATATGCCACACGAACCTGTTCTGGAGTGAAAAGATGGGAGTGCAAACAAATAAAACTATGACTCCTACGTTTTGTAACTTGTGTAAATCCAAGCCTTTCCATCAAATACATAGTATATATATTAGAATGATTTTCTATAATATATTCTTGCAAGTCTTCACATAATGTCTTACTAAAAGAACAATATTGATTTAAAATCATACAAGAAAGACCAGGATGTCCCCAAGCATTTAAATCTATATCCCCATTAGAAAAAAGTTCAATAGTATTTCCTTTCACATCAATCATACCATTTTCTATAATAGAATCTTTTTGAATATGATAATTTTTATCACTTGCCTTATTAAAATAAAAGGCACCATTTCCTAGAACATCATAATAATGATTCCCACAATTGGTTTGAACAAAATAATGTTCTCCATCAGAAGAACCAAATGCATCTTTCATAAAAAAAGGATTTAGTTGAATATATTTCATTTCAAAAATAACAAAATCTAAATAAGGTTTAAAATAACTATAATCCTCAGAAAATCGTTCAAATCGTTCCAAACGATCCTGCATTTTTTTCCCATTTTCCATAATATATTTTTGAATTTCACTTTTACACCATGCCTCTAATTCATAATATTCTAAAAATATAATTTCTTTATTGGGTTTAATAAACCCTGACTTTATATTTTCCATACATCACCACATTTCAGAAAAATATTATAGCATATTTATCAATAATGGAAAATAAAAAAATACTTTTTAATCAATTTTATCAGGACAAAAAATCCCTAAGTGCTCATAAGCCATTCTAGTTGCCATTCTTCCTCTACTTGTTCTTTTAAGAAGTCCCGTTTGTAATAAATAAGGTTCATATACATCTTCTATGGTAGTTTGTTCTTCACCAATAGAAGAAGCAAGTGCTTCTATCCCAACAGGACCACCATTAAATTTTTCAATAATAGCTTTTAATAAATTATAATCTGTATCATCTAATCCCAATCTATCTACTTTTAATTTATCTAAAGCAAGTTTTGTAATTTCTAAATCTATATTACCGTTACCCATTACAAGAGCAAAATCTCTAACTCGTTTAAGAAGTCTATTAGCAATTCTAGGCGTTCCTCTACTTCTAGTAGCAAGCTCTATAGCAGCATCTTCTTCTATCACACATTCTAATACCTTGGAAGTTCTTTTAACAATAGAAGTAAGTTCTTCTACTGTATAATATTGAAGTTTAGATACAATACCAAAGCGATCTCGCAAAGGAGATGTCAAATCTCCAGCTCTTGTAGTAGCTCCCACTAAAGTAAAAGGTGGAAGATCAATACGTATATTTCTTTTACTAGATTCATTCCCTATCATAATATCTAAAGCAAAATCTTCCATAGCAGGATATAAAATTTCTTCTATAAATCTTGGCATACGATGGATTTCATCAATAAATAAAATATCACCAGGTTCCAAAGTAGAAAGTAAAGAAGCTAAATCCCCACTTTTTTCAATAGAAGGTCCACTGGCTGTTTTAATATTTCCATTCATCTCATTAGCAATAATATAAGCAAGTGTTGTTTTTCCAAGACCAGGTGGTCCATACAAAAGAACATGATCTAAAGATTCATCACGCATTTTAGCAGCTTTCATAAATACATCCAAATTTTCCTTCACTTCACTTTGTCCGATATATTCTTCTAATGAATCTGGACGTATATTTAACTCTTCATCTTCTTCTAGCCTTTCCTTTGATACAATTCGCTCATCCATACAATCCCATCCCCTTTACTTTAGTAGCAACTTTAATGCTTCCTTAATCTGATTTTCAATATCTAAATTTTTATCCATCTTAGGTAAAATTTTTTTTACATCTTGTTTTTTATATCCTAAACTAACAAGTGCAAGTACAAGTTCCTCAAAACTATCTTCCAAAGTACCAGTAGAAGAGGTAGTAAGTTTCCCTTTTAAATCCAATATAATCTGTCTAGCAACCTTATCTCCAATTTTTGGAAACTTTTTCAAATACAAAATATTTTCTCTTTCAATAGCATCCATAATACTACCTACATTAGAAGCAAGCATAGGAAGAGCCATTTTACACCCAAGTCCTTTTACAGAAGTAAGTCTTAAAAATAATTCTTTCTCTTCCTTTGACTTAAATCCATATAAAGAGTGTTCATCCTCTCTTACATATTCATATATATATATCTTATATTCTTTTTCCATTTCAAAAGAATAAGGACTAGCTGTAAAGATAGCATAACCAATATTTCCTACCTCTAAAACAATATAATTGCTCTCTATTTCCCTTATTTTTCCACACAAATATTCATACATATGATTCACCATATTTATTATATCACAAGAACGAATGTTTGCAAAGAAAAAAATAATAAAATAAATTTATCAAAAAAAGAAGATTTCTCTTCTAACCTATCCACTCTACACTTGCAACAACTCATGAAACACCTGTAATACTTCACATTGTTTTTTTAATTTGCCCTCATATTTTACTATTTGCTAACATCTTGTTCCTGCTTTTCACTGTTATTATATCTTTTTTTCATTCATTACAAAGAAAAAAAACTAATTTGGCTTTTGATTATAATACTTCAACAGCACAATTCCTAAAACAATGATTCCAATCCCCACTAATGGAAAACTTTTCTCCCAAAAAAAGACAATACTTATTAAAATATAAATAAAATCTAATAAAATTATTTTTCTGAATTTTTTCATAACAACCACCTAAAGTTTGTTATTTTTTCTTCATAAAAGTCTTAATAATATATATTTCAAAAATAACATAAATAGCAATATAACCCCACATTAGAATAGTAAAGAAAATACCAGTAGAATATTTCTCAAAAATAGCAGGAATGGAACTAGGGATATACAAAGATAAGAAATTGTTAATTTCTGCTATACCAAGATAAGCACCTATTAAATGCACAGTCTTTAAAAATAAATCGATAATAACAGTAAAATAAATAAAACTACTAAACTGTTTAAAAACCAAAACAATAATCAATAAAATGACAATTAAAATAACTAAATCCATACATGCACCTCAAATCTATTATCAGTTTATCATAAAAATAAAGACTTTTCAATCTTACAAAGAAATCACTTTACAAAAAAAGAATCCTATTTAGATTCTTCCAATTTTTTTAATACTTCTTTTGTAACAACAATTGCTTTTTCTTTTACACTAGTAGCTGCTTTTTCTAAAACAGGTGTCCCTTTTTCTATAGCATAATCAACAAGATCTTCAGCTTTCAATTGAATTTCCTTTGCTTTTCTTTTAGCGATAGCATAAGCTTTTTCCTTATCTAAATCTTCTAATTCTTTCTTAATTTCTTCAATCTTATTTTCAATATTTTGTTTTACCTCACTAGCATCTACATCTTTTATTTTAGCAAGCAATTCATCTATCTTCTCTTTAAGCTCAGCTCTTGTATCAGAACCCTTCTTAGGTGCGAATAAAAAGCCAAGACTAATTCCTGCAAGTGCTCCTAAAATAAATTTCCCTGAACCTTTTTTCTTATTCATCTTCTTTTTCCTCCTTTTTTTTAAATAATCTTCCAATTCCACCTACAATAAGAC
>CATOOY010000061.1 GCA_951801995.1 uncultured Erysipelotrichaceae bacterium | reverse complement strand
TGTTCTTTTATAAGTACATTTAAAGTAAAAATATAAAAAACAAATAGGAAAAAATAAAGTATAAATAAAAGGGGAATTTACTTTAAAGATAAAATTAAATAAGATAAGTAAAAACCCTAAAATAGCAAGCACAAAAATACCCCTATATCCTTTCTTCTGTTCGAAAAACTCTTCTTTCACATCTTGATAAGCTATTCTTTTCCATATGGTATATTCCATAAGTAAATTGGTTCTATTCGAATAATATTTAGAAAAAGAAATCATTTCAGACAATTTTACTTTTTCTTTTGATCCAATCCCTCCAAAAAAAATGGATAAAAAATACTGTTCATTTAAAGAAAGATTTGCTTCCTCTTCCTTCTCTTTTAAATATGTACATTCAATATCTGTTGGTTCTTTTTTTACCAAAATAACATTTTTTTCTATTAAATAAAAAAAAGTAGAAACAAATGCTTTAATACCAATTTTCCTATCAACCAATAAAGAAAGTTCATTTGATTTTCGATTATTAGGAACATCTTTTAAAGAAAAAGCCAAAAAATCAGATAAATAAGGTTTACTGTTTTGTTTATAAACTATATATATCTGTTCTATAAATAAAATAATCCATAAAATAGTAAAAATGGAAAGAATAAAAAACATAATTTCTTCCTCCTATTATTTATATTATAACGGAAAACATTTTTTTTAGCAAATATTTATAAAAAATTATTTCATAAAAAAGAGGACAATTTTGCCCTCTTATTATTTCTATACAAACATACTTAAAATAATAAGTACAAGTATAATAACAATAAATACTTTTAATAAATATTTCCAAATTGTTTTAAGCCATTTTCCATAAGAAATATCAAAACAAGTAAGACCTACAATAAGAAGCATACTACTTGGTGCGATAAACATAAGAAGGCCATAAATACTTTGCATGATAAATGCTATGATAGGATACATATTCGTACTTGCATAAACACTTGTAATAGGAGTTGCCATTGTACTAGCAAGAGCAGAAAAATCAGAAAAGATAAATCCACCAATCAAAGTAATAGATCCTACTACAATCGCATTAAATTTCTCACTTAAACCAAGGAAGAAATGGATAATAGTATAGAAAATATTATCTCCAGTAGAAGTACTATACATAGCAGCATATAGAAGGTTTGCTAAAAGAACATAAATAGCTGGTTTTGCTAACTTTTTAGCTCCACTAGCAAATCCATCAATAACATCATCAAATTTTACATTATAAAGCCATGCAATAAATGGAATACAAAGTAAAATAAACATGATAAATTCATAATTTGTCCAATATCCAAATGGTGTAAGTGTACCAAGGATATTTTTAATAAGTGTATAATCCCCTACTTTAATTCCTATAACACTTTCATAAATTTCATCAAAGAATGTCATCTTCAAAAGTGTAGGCCAATTAAACATTGCCACAAAAGAAATAAGTAAAATAATACATAAGATAACAGTTAGAGGAACAAAACTCTTCTTTTTATTCACTGCTTTTGCATCATAAAATAAAATTTCTCTTTCTTCTTTTGTTTCTTCTTTTACAGTAATCACATCTTTTTTAGCTTTTGTTTCTGCTTTTGTTGTTTTTTTACTAGTTGTTTTTGTTTCTTTTACTGTTTTGGTTGCTTTTGTAGACTTTGCAGTTGCTTTTTTCTCCTTAGTAACAATCTTCTCATTTTTACTAATAGCAAGTACAAGAAGAATATATAAGACAATTACAATTACAAAAAATACAATATTTACCAATATATTCTTTGTTAAATCCAAAGTTAAATACTGTGCAAAAACAGTAAATATCTCTGTATTGCAAATTGCTGCAAGTGTACCTGTAAGCATAGCTCCTATTGTAGAAAGCATAGCAACTAGTTTGCTATAACCTAGTAACATAATAACAGCTACCATGAAAGGAACCAAAATAAGAATAGCAAAATTAGTTCCTACAACAGAAGATAACATAGCAAACACTAAAATAGAAAGAACTAAAAATTTCTTTTCTTTTTTAGAAAACTTTTTAACTACCTTATCTACAAGAGAAGTATAAACACCTGTTTTGTTTAATACTCCATAAAAACCACCAATTACAAGAAGTACAAGAGAATACTGTACTAAATTCGTAATGGCAATAAGTGGAATCCTAGTAAAATCAAAGATACCAAATGGCATAGTACCACTTTTCACATAAGAACCACTAGAATAAGATCCTGCTGGAATAATCCAAGTTAGTACTGCTAAAACTAAAAAGGCTATTCCAATGACTTTTAATACATTATGCTTTTTCATTTCCCTACCTCCGATACCATTATATCACTTTTTTATAAGGTTTAATAGTAAATATATAGAATTTTGTTGCTTTTTTTGTCTTTTTTTGCCAAAATAACCATTTTTTTCCAAAAAAACAAAAATTTAGAAAAGAAAAGATATGCTTTTTAGAAGACATGTTATAATAAAAAAGAGGTGATAGTATGAATACCTTCATTTATTCTAATTCCAATAAAAGATATCATACATTAGACTATTTCTATAAACATAAATTCAAAAGCAAAGTGTGTAAAATAAGCTTAAACGCAGGCTTTACTTGTCCAAATATAGATGGAACCAAAGGAAAAGGTGGCTGTATTTACTGTTCATCAAAAGGAAGTGGAGACTATGCAGGGAATCCAAAAGATGATCTTGTAAAACAATTTTATGAAATAAAAAAAATGATGCAAAAAAAATGGCCAAAAACAAAATACATTGGTTATTTTCAAGCACACTCTAATACATATGCACCTATTTCTATCCTAAAAGAAAAATACGAATGTATTCTAAATCTAGAAGAAGTAATAGGACTTAATATAGCAACTAGATGTGATTGTATAGAAATAGACTGTTTAGACTATTTAGAAAAACTAGCTAAAAAAACATATTTAACAGTAGAACTAGGGTTACAAACAATCCATGAAAAAACATCTAACTTTATAAATAGATGTCATACTACCGAGCAAGTAAAAGAAATGGTTTATCAATTAAAGAAAAGAAATATAAATGTTGTCTTACATATCATAAATGGTCTTCCTTATGAAACCAAAGAAATGATGATAGAAACCATAAGATATGTAAATACACTACCTATTGATGGCATTAAAATTCATATGCTACATGTTTTAGAAAATACAAAATTAGGATATATATATAAAGAAAAAAAATTTCCTATTTTAACAAAAGAAGAATACATTGACATCGTTTGTAACCAACTAGAATATTTAAAAAAAGAAATTGTCATTCATCGCATCACAGGAGATCCTGTTATAGAAGACTTAATAGAACCCAAATGGTTAATAAACAAAAGGTGCATTTTAAACGACATTGACAAAGAAATGAAAAAAAGAAATATTTACCAAGGAGACAAAACAAAATAGTCTTTTTTTATTCCTTTTCCTTTAATACATTTCTACATTTCATTCGTATTCTTTGAATCGCATTATCAACAGACTTAGGACTCTTATCAATAATAGAAGCTATTTCTTTATAGTGAAAACCAGCTAATTTCAATTCAAAAACTCTCTCCTCATTTTCTGTAAGAATTTCTCGCATTTTTTTGACAAGTTCAGCTTCCCTAGTACTATCTAAAAGTAACTTTTCAGGATTGGTCTTTTGGTCACTTAAAATAGATTCTAATGTCCCCAATTGATCCTCTTCTAAACTAAATTCTAAAGAAAGAGATTCATTTAATATTTTATGTTTTTGTCTCCTAGAAGAAATAACCAAAGAAATCATTTTTCTTTCAATACATTTTCTTGCAAAAGTATAAAATAAATTATCTTTTTTTTCTTCGTAATGTAAAATAGCAAGATTCAGTCCAAGCATTCCTTCCTGCATTAAATCAGATAATTCTAAACCATTATATCTACAATAAGGGTACATCTTTTTCGCAATAGACAAAATAAGAGGTTCATATTTTTTAAAAATAATATGATTGGCTTCCTCATTATTTTCTCTTACATAATAAATAAGTTCATTATCATTATACTCTTTATATTGCACTTTCTAGATCACATCTTTTCTCTATTTTTTATAGCTTCAAAAATAACGATACCTGCTGCTACAGAAGCATTTAAACTATTTACTTTTCCTTTCATAGGAATACTAGCAATGAAATCACAATTTTCTTTTACAAGATGACTCATTCCTTTTCCTTCATTTCCAATCACAATACAAGTATTTCCTTTATAATCAATATTACAGTAATCTTCTCCATTCATATCTGTCCCTATAAACCAATAACCTTTCTTTTTTAAAATTTGAATAGTTTGATTTAAATTTGAAACACAAACAATCTTAATATTATGAATAGCACCAGTACTTACTTTAATAACAGTAGAATTAATAAGTGCACTTCTATCCTTAGGAAGAATAATAGCTTCTACACCTGCAGCTTCACTTGTTCTGATAATAGCACCTAAATTATGAGGATCTTCTATATGATCTAACATAACAAGCAAACTATTGTCATGTGTAAGTTCATCTAAAGTATGATAAACAAAATCAGGTACATCTAAAATTATACCTTGATGATTCCCTTTTGCAAGTTCATCTAATTCCTTTTTTGTTTTATAAAAAATACAAATATTCCTTTTTTGTAAAGAAGAAAGAATAAAAGAATCATGAAATTCTTTATAAATATAAGCTTTTTTTATTGTATTATTTTTTTTTAGTATTTCTTCTACAACATTTTTTCCATATACCAACATATTTATTCTCCTACTATTTTTTTCATAATTTCATCTATACGCTCTATTTTACCTTCTAGATATAAATAACCTATTAAAGCTTCTAAACCAGTTGCGTATTTATAAGTCATCAAATCTGTATGTTTAGGATGTCTAGACCCTTTATGATTCCTAGCTCTATATAAAATAGCTACTTCTTTGTCTTCTAAAAAAGATTCTTCTAACATACATTTTACATATTTTGCTTGATTTTTTGCACTCACATATTTTATAGCCATTTCTTGTAAAGTATTTACTTTTTGAATCTGTAAAGAAAGAAGATACTTTCGAATATAAATTTCATAAACAGCATCTCCTAAATAAGCAAGTGCTAAAACATTCATCTCTATACTTTTCATTTTACCTCTAAACCTTTCTAAAATAAAGATTTATTTTTTTATCATTTCCTCAAATCTATCAAATGTAATATTTTTTATATGCCCATTTTTCATATCATTCATGATAGTAGCATACACTTTATCATAGTCTACCTCTCCTCCTTTTATTAAACATCCCCTTTTCTTTCCAATTTTATCTAGAATAGGAACAATATCTTCTTCTATTTCTGTTATACCATATCTTTCATAAGCAAGAGTAGGATAATATTTTAGTAAACTATGTAAAATATAGATACAAACACTTTCCAAAGGAAGAACTTCTTCTTTAATAGCTGTAAAACTAGCCAAATGGAATGCTACTTTTTCTTCTTCGAACTTTGGCCATAAAACTCCTGGTGTATCCAAAAGTTCTAATGAATCATTCATACGAATCCAATCTAAATTTTTAGTAACACCTGGTTTATTTCCTACTTTTACAGCTTTTTTAGAAGCAAGACGATTAATAAGAGTGGATTTTCCAACATTAGGTATACCCACTATTAAAATTCTTGTTTTACGATCTTGCATTCCTTTTCCTTTTCTCTTTTCTAAGATTGGTTTCATCATTTCTTTTGTTATTTTAGTTACTTCTTTTATAATATTATGACTTTTGACTAAATCAAGCAAAAGAACTTTATACCCCAGTGTTTCATAATATTGTTGCCATTTTTTTGTTTCTTCTATATCACACAAATCTACCTTTGTCATAATAAGTAATTTGGGCTTATTGCATATAAAAGTATCAATATCCTTTATCTTAGAGGAATAAGGAATACGTGCATCTATAACCTCAAATACTATATCAATCCATTTTATCGTTTCTTTAATAAGACGCTTTGTTTTAGCCATATGACCAGGATACCAGTTTATATTTGTCTGATTTTGTCGATTATTATCGTCCATTACTATCACTTCCTCCAATTCAATATTATTTTCTAATAAAACGCTTTCTAATGTTTCATTTTCATTTATAATATATAAATTTTCATAATTTCTTTGCAAATAATCCTCATA
>CATOOY010000060.1 GCA_951801995.1 uncultured Erysipelotrichaceae bacterium | reverse complement strand
ACAAGCAAAGGAAAAGATCATGGATATGGTTTAAATATAGTAAAAGAAATTTTAGATAAGAATGATAATATAGTAAATGAAAAAATTTTTAATGGTGATATTTTTAGCCAAGTTATAAAAATAAAGATAAAATAAAAACAAGTTCAGTTTTTGAACTTATTTTTATTTAATTAAGCTTTTTGGACATTCTGATTCATCTAGCCATAATAACATACAAGCATTGCTTTCAGCTTCTGCAGATAAAGTTCCAAAAAAAGATAAAACAGATGCAAATAAATTTTTCATAAGCCCCTCCCTCTTTTAAACTATACATTATTTAATTGATAATTCTTATAGTTGTATAAGGAAAATTAAATAATTTGTATATAAATGGTGATATCATTATCATTCTCGCTTAAATACATATATATTTATAATCCGAGAACATATATTTACCATCCTCCTAATTATACAAAGAAATAAAAAATTTTTTTGAAAGAAAGTATTGAAAAAAACAGAAAAAAGAATTAATCAAGAAAGAAAGAAAAAAAGAAATATCACAAATAGCTTTCGAACAAAAAAACAATATTTTTAGACAAGATGCGAAAAACTTTATAAATAAAAACAAGTTCAGTTTTTGAACTTATTTTTATTTAATTAAGCTTTTTGGACATTCTGGTTCATCGATCCATAAAACGATACAAGCATCACTTCCAGCTTCTGCAGATAAAGTTCCAAAAAAAGATAAAACAGATGCAAATAAATTTTTCATAAGTCCCTCCCTCTTTTAAACTATACATTATTTAATTGATAATTCTTATAGTTGTTATAAGGCAAATTAAATAACTTGTATATAAATGGTGATATCATTCCAGTTTGAATACACAAAGAGCATATAAGAGAATTAGAGATAAAATAATTTGGAATAAATAGACTAAAAATTACAAATACAATAGCTATTATAGTAGAAATAGTCTTATAAACTTTTCTCCTTTTTTTACTAATAATAGGTCTTTTATGTGTATCAGCAGGAGCATTTTGGTAAATCCTAATAATACAATAAATGCCAAATATTAATTTTATATATATATTCATATGTATATAAAGAGAAATATATAAACCAGATATAAATAGTATAGTAGAGCTAACTAAACAAATCCAACTTTTAGTAGCATGTAAACCAAAAGAAGGCATTCTAATCATGTTATAAAAAATTAGGAAAAGTAGTAACTCTTTAAAAACACCAAGTATCATAGCTATTCCAAAAATAATAATAGACTTTGTAATAAGAATGTAAATGCCAGTAAGTCCATATTCAATTTCTTCTAATTTCGTTTGATTAAAGGATTTAGTATCGCGAATTATATCCATACATTTCTTTATAATCCAAGACCTCATGTACACCACCACCTTGATTATATAAGAAAATAAAATAATTTTTTGAAAGAAAGCATTGAAAAAACAAAAAGAAGAATTAATTAAAGAGGAAAGAGAAAAAGGAATGTCTCAAAATTATTTCGAACATAAAAACAATGCTTTTAGACAAAAATAGGAAAACGATATTTGAAAAACTTTATAATAAAATCGCGCCTCTAAAAATAATGTCAAGATTTGTCGCACAACTTATCTTGCTATTATAAAAAAAGGTACGATATAATAAAAGCGTAACAGGTAGAAGGGAGATGTTAGTGTGACTGGAAAAGTAAAGTGGTTCAATAATGAAAAAGGATTTGGATTTATTGAATACAAAGAAGGAGAGGACATATTTGTTCATTATTCAGCAATTCTATCAGAAGGATATAAAACTTTGGTAGAAGGCCAGTATGTAGAATTTGACTTGGTGAAGACAGACAAAGGTCTACAGGCGAAGAACGTCGTAGAAATAAAAACTGCATTAGTATAATGTAGTTTTTATTTGTCTCTTAAACATAAAATCACATATTTTATTATAAAATTTTATGATATAATAAAAATAGAAAGGGTGATGTTATGGAAATGAACATTCGTGGTAGTAAGGTAGAAATTACCCCAGCTATCAAAACTTATATTGAAGAAAAAATAGGGAGATTAGAAAAATACTTTGATACAGATGCAATAACAGCAACTATAGTTTGTAAAGTAAATGGCATTCATCAAACAGTAGAAGTAACAATACCAGCAAAAAGAATGATTTTAAGAGCAGAAGTAACCACCAAAGACTTATATGATGCAATTGATAATGCATCAGATAAATTAGAAAGACAAATTCGTAAGAATAAAACAAGAATGAAACAGAAAAAAGTAAAAAATATCATCGAAGATATGAATCTAGATTTTGAAAGTGACTTAGAAGTAGAAGATAGTAAAATTGTGAAAAGAAAAATAGTAAATACAAAACCAATGGATGAAGAGGAAGCTATTTTACAAATGGAATTAATAGATCATGATTTCTTTGTATTCAAAAATAGTAGTACAGATGAAGTATCCATCTTATATAAAAGAAAAGATGGAAATTATGGGATAATAGAAGCAAAATAAATAAAGGTATAGACACCTATACCTTTTGTGTTCTTTACAACTAGTCTAAAAAGCGAATGAAAAGAAAGGGAAAAAATATAGTATACATGTGGAAAAGAGTATCCTAAAATATTATAACAATAAAAAGAAAAATAAGTGGAATTTTATGAAAACACTATGTTTTTCTTTTTTTTTTTGATAAAATATAGATTAAGGAAGAAAGGTGACAATGTGTGAATTTTCTAAAGAAAATATTTAACCATGAATATAAAGAATTAAGTAGATTTAAAAAAATAGCTGATGAAGTAATAAATCTAGAAGAAGAAATGAAAGCTTTATCAGATAAAAAATTAAAAGAAAAAACCACAGAATTTCAAAAAAGATTAGAAAATGGAGAAACATTAGAAGACATAAAAGTAGAAGCTTTTGCAGTAGCAAGAGAAGCAGCTTTTAGAGTACTAAAAGAAAGACCCTATTATGTACAAATTTTAGGTGGTTTGGCTATTCATTATGGAAATATAGCAGAAATGAAAACTGGAGAAGGAAAAACACTTACAGCTACAATGCCAGCTTATTTAAATGCATTAACAAAAGAAGGTGTTCATATTATAACAGTAAATGAATATCTAGCAGGACGTGATGCAAAATGGATGGGAGAAGTGTATAGATTTTTAGGATTAAGTGTAGGTGTAAATTATAGAGAACTAAATACAGAAGAAAAACAAATAGCTTATAATTCTGATATCATGTACTCAACCAATAATGAAATTGGATTTGATTATTTAAGAGACAACATGGTAGTAAACAAAGAAGACAGAGTACAAAGACCGCTAAATTTTGTCATTATTGATGAAGTAGATTCTGCACTTATAGACGAAGCAAGAACCCCACTTATCATATCTGGAGGTAGAATGCAAACATTTAATCTATATATAAAAGCAGATAAATTTGTAAAAGGATTAAAAGAAAACAAAGGATATATTTACGATGAAAAAACAAAATCTGTAACACTTGACGAAGAAGGAATAGAAAAAGCAGAAAAAAGCTTTGGAATTGAAAATCTATATGATATTAATAATACAGTATTAGTACATCATATTAATCAAGCATTAAGAGCAAATTATAGTATGAAAAAAGATTTTGACTACGTAGTACAAGATGATAAAGTAATCATTGTAGATCAATTTACAGGAAGACTTATGCCAGGAAGAGCCTTCTCAGATGGACTTCATCAAGCAATAGAAGCAAAAGAAAATGTAACAATTAATGAAGAAACCAAAACCCTCGCAACCATTACATTCCAAAATTTATTTAGAATGTATAAAAAAATAGCAGGTATGACAGGAACAGCTAAAACAGAAGAAGAAGAGTTTAGAGATATTTATAACATGTATGTTATAGAAATACCTACCAATAAACCAGTAGCCCGTGAAGATTTTGGAGATTTAATTTTTGCAACGAAAAAGGGTAAATATAAAGCAATTATAGAAGAAATAAAAGAAAAACATAAAAAAGGACAACCTGTTTTAGTAGGAACAGTAGCAGTAGAAACAAGTGAACTTTTAAGCGATATGCTCAAAAAAGAAAAGATTCCACATGAAGTATTAAATGCCAAAAACAATGCAAGAGAAGCAGAAATAATTGCTAAAGCAGGAGAAAAAGGTTCTGTTACAATCGCTACTAACATGGCAGGACGTGGAACAGATATTAAATTAGATGATGAAGTAAAAGAATTAGGTGGTCTTTGTGTAATCGGAACAGAAAGACATGAATCTAGGAGAATAGATAACCAACTTCGTGGTAGATCTGGAAGACAAGGAGACCCAGGTTATTCACAATTTTGTGTTTCTTTTGAAGATGATTTAATGGTTCGTTTTGGAACAGATCGTGCTAAGAATTTACTAGTATCTATTGGTTTTGATGAAGAGGCATCTATTCGTAATAAAATGCTTTCTTCTTCTATAGAATCTGCACAGAAGAGAGTAGAAGGAAACAATTTTGATATGCGTAAAAGTTTATTAGAATATGATGATGTATTAAATAAACAAAGAGATACCATTTATCAAAAAAGAAATGCCATTTTAGATAGTGAATCTATACATGAAGATATTTTAGATTCATTTTATAATTTCATGGGAGACCTAGTAGATAGTCATATTATGCCAGAAGGATATCTAACAGAAGAGGATAAAAAGGAAATATTAGAAACAATCAATACTCAAATTGTAAGTAAACCTATTTTATTAAAAAGTATCATAGAGAAAGATACAGATGAACTTATTGAATATTTATATGACTGTGTACAAAAAGAGTTTACATCAAAATTAAAAGATATCCCAGAAGAAATAGCAAATGAATTTGAAAAGACAATCGCACTCCGTGTAATAGATACACACTGGATGGAACATATCAATACAATGTCTATATTAAGAGAGGGAATTCATTTAAGAGGATATGCTCAAGAAAACCCACTTAGAGCATACACAACAGAAGGATACAATTTATTTGAACAATTATTAAGTCGTATTGATAGAGAAACAACAGTATATCTTATGAAAGCCGAAATAAGGCAAAATATAGAGAGAAAACAAGTAGAAAAAGGAATTACAAATGAAGATCAAAGCAAACAAAAAAAACGTTCTCCTAAAAAAGTAGCAAAAATAGGAAGAAATGAACCTTGCCCTTGTGGTTCGGGCAAAAAGTACAAAAATTGCTGCGGAAAGTGAGATAAATAAAGGCTTTGCGAGGATTTTACAAAGTTAAAAAATGTTAACAAATTCATATTTGTTTGCAAATAATTAAAAAATATGGCTTAAATGCCTTAAAATAAAGGATGTAAATAGAAAAAATATGTGAACATCCTTTTAAAATTCAAAAAAAGTGAGGTGATTAAATGAAAAAAGATACAGTAACAACCGAGATAATTGTAAAAGAAAATAAAGTAGGCATTTTGCGGGTAGGTAATGTAAATTATATTTCATTAACTGATTTAGCTAGACAAGCAAATTCTGAAGATCCATCTGGCGTAATTAGAAATTGGATGTCAAATAAAAATTCATTTGATTACTATAGTTTATGGGAAGAAATTAATAATGAGGATTTTAATTCCGTGGAATCTCACAGAATTAAAATTGATGAAGCTCCTTATAATCGTTTTACTATGACACCTAATCGTTGGAAAAGAGATTTTAATGCTATTGGAATTATTCCAAGCAGCGGAAAATATAGTAAAGGAACTTTTGCTCATCCTGATATTGCCTTTGAATTTGCAAGTTGGCTATCCCCAGAATTCAAATTATACTTAATAAAAGAATTTGAAAGATTAAAAACAAATGAGGCATACCAAGAAAAAGTTGAATGGCAAGCCAATAGATTATTATCTAAATTAAATTACGTAGTTCATACTGATGCAGTAAAAACTTATATAGTTCCAATTCTTACTGAGGCACAAAAGAAATTTGTATATGCAGAAGAAGCGGATGTTTTAAATGTCGCATTATTTGGTATGACAGCTAAAGAGTGGAGAAATAATAATCCAGAACTAGCAAAAGAAGGAAATATGAGAGATTATACAGACTTGCTACATTTAGTAATATTAAATAATCTTCAAAATACAAATGCGGAATTGATTGAAGGAAAAGTACCTCAAAGTGAAAGACTTATAAGACTTAATAATTCAGCAAGAAGACAAATGAAAGTATTAAAAGATAATAAAAATATTAAAGAATTAGAATTATTACAAAAACAAGTAAACGATGAAAATAAATTATTGATTGATTAAAATGGAAG
>CATOOY010000059.1 GCA_951801995.1 uncultured Erysipelotrichaceae bacterium | reverse complement strand
TATGTAGATCTTCTTCTTTCCCTTTTTCCTGACATGTTTTTTCCCTCTTTTTTATTTTAAAATATTCTTATTTATTCCTTCTAATATTACTTCTTCATAGAACTTTTTAAGGGTCTCTACCCCAATATCTTTTTATAAAAAGACCATTTCTAAAATTTCTTTTATCAACAATCTAAAACTATGTTTTTTTCTTATAAAAAACATAGTTTATTTTAATTTTTGAATACACTTTCCAATTATTTTTACAAAGCACATTTATTCTTTGCTATAAAAAATTACATAATTATTTAGTTTCTGGTTCTTCTAGATCTAATTCAATTTTATGAATAGTATAATCTTTAGCTTGATCATTCATAATTAAATTTTCTATAAATAAGGTTGCTTTAAAATCCTTCATAGAACTATTTATTGCATCCTTTAACTCCACATTAAGACTTAACTCTAAATTCTTTATTGGTGTCTTTAAAGATAAATTATTATTAGATTTTTCACCCCTTGCTTGACTAATAATATCGATCATTACATCTCCATTTTTCATTTCTGATTCAAAATGAAATGCGAATGGTTCAATCTTAGTTAAATGAATTGATTTTACATTATGATATAGTTCTTGATATATTTCTTCAGTAATAAATGGAAAGAAAATACTAAAATCTTGTAATAATTTATAAAGAATAATATAGACTGTTTTTTGACCAGAATATCTTGGAACATCCCCAAACTCCTCAGGTCTATATAATCTATGTTTAACAATTTCTATATAATTATCACAAAAGTTCCAAAAAAATTTTTCAAGAGTATTTAGAGCCAACCCCACTTCATATTCATCAAGATATTTTATAAATCCCTTTTCCATTTCTTGAAAACTTCCTAATATCCACTTATCAATATATTCGTAATCATGAAAATCTTTATCTTGATAGTCTTGTAAATGCATCTCAATAAATTTGGATACATTCCAAATTTTATTAACTAATTTCCTTCCCCTTTGTAATGTTTCATCACTAAACACAATATCAGTACCTAGTCTTCCAGAACCAGCCCAATAACGAATGACATCAGCTGAATATTGACCAATTAAATCAATAGGTTCTACTTTACTATTTCCTTTAGATTTACTAATCTTTTCACCTTTATTAGCCATTACAAAGCCTGAAATCATTACATTATCCCAAGGTCTTTGCCCAAAATGATAGAACGATTTAACAATTGTATAAAAATCCCATGTTCTAATAATTTCTGAAGCATTCGTTCTTAAACTCATTGGTTTTAAAATATTTTCATAATTTTCTTTTTCACCATATCTCATATTTATAAGAGGTGTTATAGAGGAAGTAGCCCATGTATCCATAACATCCATTTCAGGATTAAATTCTTTGCCCCCACATTTTGGACATTTACAAATATGTGGTTTATCAACTAATGGATTCACTGGTAAATCTTCTTCTCTTGCAAACACAGGTTCCCCGCACCCCTTACAATACCATACTGGAAAGGGAACCCCAAAATATCTTTGTCTAGAAATACACCAATCCCATGCAACATTATTTACCCATTCATCATATCTAGAGTGCATATATTCAGGATGCCATTTAATTTCATTACCAATTTTTATAAAGTCATCTTTATGACTCATAATATCAATAAACCATTGATTCATAACTGAATATTCTACTTCTCTCCCACATCTTTCATGCGTTTGAACTTCATGTTCAAGTTCCTCAATCTTAACAACATAGCCACCAGCTTGCAGATCTTCGATGATTTTTTTTCTTGCTTCCTTAATTTTCATTCCACCATAATTAGGAACTGAATCATCAATTCTTCCATCTGCAGTAAATATATGTTTTAATGGCAAATTATATTTTTTCCACCATTCAATATCAGTTTGATCACCAAATGTACAGCACATAACTATACCAGTACCTTTATCTATAGCCACCTTTTCATCAGCCATAATAGGTACTTCTACATCTATTACTGGAATATGTGCAGTTTTACCAATTAAATGTTTATGTTTTTCATCATTAGGATTTACAAATATACATACAATAGCTGGAATTAATTCTGGTCTAGTGGTAGCAATCGTAAAAGTTTCTCCATCAGTAGTTAAATAATTAATATAATTAAAAGTAGTTCGAATTGTTTTTGTTTCTAGTTCAGCCTGTGCGATAGAAGTTAAACATTCATTACACCATAAAGCTGGACTCTCTTTATGATAACAATGTCCTTTGTTAATCAAATCTAAAAAAGATAATTGACTAATTTTTATAGTAGAAGGACTAACTGTTTTATAATGGATATTCCAATCTGTACTCACTCCCATTTTGCTAAATAAGTTTTGAAAATCTTCCTCATATTTATCAGTAGTATGATAACAAAGTTTAGAAAACTCTTCTCTACCAATTTCAGCAGCCCTTTTATTTTGTTCTTTTTCTACTAATCTTTCACTAGGTAACCCATTGTCATCAAATCCAAATGGATAAAAAACATTATACCCTCGCATTCTTTTATATCTAGCCATCATTTCTGTTTGAGAATATGAAAATATATGACCAATATGAATTTTTCCATTTACAGTTGGAGGAGGTGTATCTATCGAAAATACTTCTCTTTGATCTGGTTTAAATTCATAAATTTTGTTTTCTTTCCAATATTCAAGCCATTTTTGTTCTTTTTCCTGTGCATTATATTTTTTATCTAACATATTTATTTCTCCTTCTCTACATAGAATTATATACTATCTATTTTATCATAATTTACTTTTATATACAAAAAAACGTCTTTTTAAGGACGTTAAAAAGCGTGGTACCACCTTAATTCGTAAAAAATTACCTTAAATATTTAACGCATATATACGTAATACTCTACTTTATTTCAAATACTAAACTCCCAAGCTACCTTTCACTATATTCAGTATCCATTTTCACCAACTATGAACTCTCTATAAAAGAATATAATGTACTCCTCTTGTTCTTTGTTTTTATAACCAACCAAATAATTTATGTTTTTTATTTTCTTCTACATCTTCTCCTACATCAAAGCCTAATCTATCTAAAAATTTATTAAGAATAAAGATACTTTTTTCTCTCTCATCTAAAGGAGGCATATTGAAAAATATTTTAAGACCAGATTCATATTCAAAATCTAAAACATCTTTTGGTGTAAGTAAACTCTGATTTAAAATAACTTTCTCATTTTTAAGCATTTTTAAAGTAGAAGCACTAATAGCCATTAATTTATTTAATTTAATAACAGAAGGTTCAATTAAATAAACAATCTCTGTACAAAGTTCCTTTGCCTCTTTACTATTATTGATATCTATTAAAATAACATCTACTTTTGAATACTTTTGAATAGTCTTTTTTAACTCTGATGTAGAAACACTAATAAGTCGTTTATCTTTAAAAAAGGTAAAGTCACCTTTATCAACTTCAATCGCAACTACCTTACAAAATCTAGCTAATTGATTTCTAAGCATATAAGTAAAGGTAGTAGCCCCCGATTGCTTTGTAACATTTTTTATACCAATAATTCTTCTAGTTTGTGCTTTTGTATGCGTTGTTAAAGTTGCTTTAGTAGGTTGCGAAGTAGAGCCTACTACTTCAATTCCTCCTTCTGAAATATTTTTTCCAGAAGCCACTTCAAACTGATGATATTGTGCAACATCTCTATAAGAATTTGGATGTTCATATAAATACATAACACCATCTACATTTTTTGTAAAATTGTAAATTCCTATAGAAACAAGGTCAGATAAATAAGCAGGAGAAGAGCTTTCAGGTATATCATCCAATATTAAGATAACTTTATCCATATCAAGTGAAATAGATAATTTTTGCAAAGTAGATATATTTCGATAATCCTTAATAGCTGTAATATCTATAATCATACGTTGACAAAAAAAGTTTTTAAACTGTGTTATTATTTCTTCGACTGTAAATTCACCTTCTAATGATTTAATAATATCAATATTTAATTTATGAAGATCTTGTGTATATTTATTACTGATAATGACATTCATATATATCCCCTTTCTATATTTAGTCCTTTCTTCTTACTATAAATAATTATAATAACAACAAAAGACTAAATATGTGAATAGAAAGTCTACTCACATATTTAGAAAAATCATATAAAAGAAAGATAAGTTTATTGGCATCGACCGTTCACCCATGTTTGACCATTATTGATACATTCACTTTTTGCTTGTGTTTGTGCCATAAGTCTATTAATTAATGGGATTCCTGCCGCTAAAACAATAGCAATTAAAACGATAGTGATTACTGTCATATTTGCTTCACCAGCTGCTTCCTTCATCTACATCACCACCCTTCAATCATAAATCTATTTTTATTATAACAAAAAAAAAAAAAAAAAAACATAATTTTAGTAAAATTGACAAAATAAAACACTTTATTGACAGAATAAAATAATTTTTAAGTTTCAGTTTACTTAATACTATTTTATCCATAGCAACTTTTATTATTCCTTTCAACAATTTTTTACTTCTTATAAAAAAGAAATTATATTATATGATATAAACCCCGTTTTTTGGACATAGAAACAGGTTTTTATATGAGTAAATTAAGCTATGAAGATAAAATAGATATATATAATAAAAAGAAAAATGGGCAATCAAGAAAACCAATTGCCAGTAAATATAAAATACGAAATCGTATTGTAATGTACTTGGTAAGATTCATAGATAGGCATGGCTTTGATATACTTAGGAAAGATAAAAAAATTAGAAGAAGAAAATCTATATTTAAAAGCGAAACTAAAATACTAAAAAAATTAAGAGCCGTTGTTCAAGCACGGAAGACCCAACAACAGAAGAAAAAGTAAATGTTGTAAGTGAACTTCGGCTAAAATATCCATTAATGATTCTTCTAAAAGTATCTAGATTAGCTAAATTAGTATATTATTATACTTTATCTAAAACAAATAAAGATAATAAAAATAAGGAAATCATAAAAAAAATATTTATAAATAATAAGGAAAGATATGGTTATCGTAGAATTACATTAGAACTTAGAAATCAAGGATATAATGTTAATCATAAAAAAGTATATAAAATAATGGTTAAATTAGATTTAAAACCATTAAAAAGGAATAAAACAAAGCATGTCTAGAAAAGGAAATAGTATAGATAATGGAATGATGGAAAACTTTTTTGGACTTCTTAAAACGCAAATGTTTTATGAACAAAAAGATAAATGCAAGACAATAGATGACTTAATGAAAGCAATTGAGGACTATATAAATTATTGGATTGTCAACAGTTTTTTAGACAAATTTTATAAGGACACTTGCAATCTGTAATGAACAGGTGTTTGATAATCTAGAGAACCATGAATACGAATGTTGTTATACCAATTCACATAATCAAATAATTCGCGTTCTAGCTCTTCAAAACTTTCAAAACATCTATTATATGCAAACTCCGTTTTTATAATTTTATAAGTTGCTTCTGCTACTGCATTGTCATATGGACATCCTTTTTTTGATAATGATCTTTTTATTTGAAAGGTTTCTATTAATTCATCTATCACCTTATTTTTAAATTCATTTCCTCTGTCTGTATGAAATATATTGATTTTATTTAAATCATAAGGTATTTTACTAAATGCTTTATAAACTAACTCTGCAGTTTTCTTCTTTCCTGCAGCATATCCCACAATCTCACGATTCCATAGATCCAATATGAGACATATATAATTCCATTTCCCAGTTACATTTACATAAGTTAAATCACTTACTACAACATCTAATTGTTTTTGTCGATTAAACTCTCTATTTAATATGTTTTCTACTTTTTCCTCATTACATGTTGACTTATGTATTTTAAATTGGTTTATTGTATAGTTGCTTACAAGCCCATTTAATTTCATAAGCGTTCTTATTTTTCTAAGAGATACTTGGTATCCTATCTTTTTTAATTCTACCTTTATTTTTCTTGAACCATAATTGTTTCTACTTTCTTTAAAAATTCGAATTATTTCTTCTTCTAATTTTTTATCTTTTCTTTTATTTTTTCGTTGGTAATAGACAAGAACTCTGGACACTTTTAGAGCTTTACACATGGCACTGATACTATACTTGTCTTTATTTGATAATATGATTTTTATTTTCGTCCCATTATCAGCACCGCTTGCTTTAAAATATCATTCTCCATTCGTAACTGCTTATTTTCTTTTTGTAAACGTATTAATTCGTTTTCTTCTTCTGTTCGATTATCCTTTGCTTTAAATGACCCTGTTGTATTAAATTCTTTTACCCACCTATTAAATACAGATGGTATTAAATCATACTCTCTTATAATTTCACTTCTTGATTT
>CATOOY010000058.1 GCA_951801995.1 uncultured Erysipelotrichaceae bacterium | reverse complement strand
ATAAAAAGATTTATAGAAATTAAAAAATTATTAAATTTTACTTTTTTTTTTATTCTATTATATTCTTTCCTTACTTTTTTTAATACAGATTCTTTCATGATCAACCTCCTAGTAATTATTATAACATAGAGTTAATTTATATAATAGGAATTCAAAACATTATTAACAGTTAAGTTTCTCTATATGTCAAACTTATATTTGAAGTGGTAAATAAGTAGTAAAAATTTTTAAACTTTCAAAGTGAAAACATAAGAAATTATAACAATTTATAAGAATATTCTTCAAAAACAAAAATGCTGTAAACGCTTATAAATACTGGTTATAAAGATATTTAATAACTTATGAAAAGTTGTTCAAAAAATATAATATTTTTAAATAAAAAAAGACGATTATTTCGTCTCTTCTAAAAAGGTTAATGCTTCTATTGTTGCTTGGGTTCCATCACTAACAGCTATAGTTATTTGTTTTCCTTTTTTTTCTCTGCAATCTCCTGCTACAAAGATACCAGGTATATTGGTCTTTGTATCCATTGAAATAATAAATCCTTGTTTATTTCTTTCTAATATGTTTTCGCAAAATTTATTTTGAGGGACAAGTCCTATGCAAACAAACATCCCATCTATTGTAAGGGTTTCTCCATTTTCTAAAATGATACCTTTTAATTCTTTGTCTCCTAATAATTCTTTTACATTGGTTTCTAGTAAAATCTCTATATTCTTTTTTCTTTTTAATTTTTCTATTTCTATATAATCTGCAGATAATTTTTTAGATCGGTGAATTATATATACTTTTTTAGCAATGTTACTTAACATACATGCTCCTGCTACTGCACTATTTCCACCACCAATTACAGCTACTTTTTTATCTTTATAAAATGGACCATCACAAGCTGTACAAAAGTGTATACCACTGCCTATTAATTCTACTTCTTTTTCTAGTCCTAACATACGATATTTACCACCTGTCGCAATAATAATACTTTTTGTTTCATATACATTTTCGTCTGTTATAACTTTTTTTATTTTGTCTTCTTTTATATCTTTTACTTCTTCTATTTCTACTTCTATTTCTAAATCTGTTATTTGCTCAAACATTCTTTCGGCAAGTTCACTTCCTATAATAGAAGAAAATCCAGGATAATTTTCAATAAGGGGTGCAGAGGCCATTTGGCCTCCAATTCCTTCTTTTTCTAAAATTAATACTTTTTTTCCTGCTCTTTTGGCATAAATAGCAGCTGTCATTCCAGCAGGTCCACAACCAATTACAATAATATCATACATATGCTTTTATATTTTAAATTTTTCTATGTGTTTCTTTATATTAGATAGATTGGTTATTTTTTCTTCTTTTTCTTTATTTATTATGATAATGGTAGGAGCACTTTTTATTCCATGTTTTTTTGATAATTCTATATTTTCTTCTGCATCTATATATTGATATTTTACTTTTGCTTTGTCTAATAATTGTTTTGCCATTTTACAGTTAGGACATGTTTTTGTTCCAAATAAGAAAATACCTTCTTTTTCTTCTTCTTTTAAACAAGAACTTTTCATATTATAAGATTTTCTATGTTTATACTCTTGGGCTTTTCCATCATTCCAGTTTTTTACAGGTCTATAATAGCCTGTAATTCTACTATATATTTCTGCTTCTTCTCCACATTTTGGACATTTTTTTGCTTCCCCTTTTATGTACCCATGATTTTTACAAACAGAGTAAATTGGGGATAAAGTATAATATGGTAGATGATAATGTTCTGCTATTTTTTTAACTAAGTTTGCTGCTGATTTCCAATCTTGCAATCTTTCTCCTAGGAAAGCATGGAAAACAGTTCCTGATGTATATAGTGTTTGTAATTCATCTTGAATATCTAAGGCCTCAAAGATGTCACTTGTAAATCCTACTGGTAAATGAGAACTATTAGTGTAATATGGTGTTTCTTCTTCGTTTGCTGCTGTAATTATATCTGGATATAAATTTTTATCTTTTTTAGCAAAACGATATGTTGTAGATTCTGCTGGTGTTGCTTCTAAGTTATATAAATCACCATATTCTTCTTGATAATCTGATAGTTTTTCACGCATAAAATTTAAAACATTTTTTGTAAATTTTTGTGCTTCTTCTTCTGTTAAGTCTTTTTTTAACCAACTTGCATTTAAACAAGCTTCGTTCATTCCTACAAGTCCTATTGTAGAAAAATGGTTGTTAAATGTTCCTAAATATCTTTTTGTATAAGGGTATAATCCTTCTTCTAATAATTTAGTTAAAACGTTTCTTTTTATTTTTAAACTTCTTGCAGCTGTGTTCATCATTTTTTCTAAACGTTCATAAAATTCTTTTTCATTTTTTGATAAATAAGCAAGTCTTGGCATATTAATTGTTACAACACCAAGTGATCCTGTTGATTCTCCACTTCCAAAGAAACCACCTGATTTTTTTCTTAATTCTCTTAAATCTAGACGTAAACGGCAACACATACTGCGAACATCAGAAGGTTCCATATCACTATTGATATAGTTTGAAAAATAAGGGGTTCCATATTTCGCTGTCATTTCAAATAACAATTTATTATTTTCTGTTTCAGACCAATCAAAATCTCTTGTAATAGAATAAGTTGGAATGGGATATTGGAATCCTCTTCCATTTGCATCTCCTTCAATCATGATTTCGATAAATGCTTTATTTACCATATCCATTTCTTTTTGACAATCTTTGTATTTAAAAGATACTTCTTTTCCTCCTACAATACAGTTTAATTCTGCTAGATCATTTGGTACTGTCCAGTCTAATGTAATATTGGTAAATGGTGCTTGGGTTCCCCATCTACTTGGTGTATTGACACCATATACAAAAGATTGTATACATTGTTTTATTTCATGATAAGAAAGTTTATCTACTTTTGCAAAAGGTGCTAGATAGGTATCAAATGAAGAGAAAGCTTGTGCTCCTGCCCATTCATTTTGCATAATACCTATAAAATTTACCATTTGGTTACAGAGTGTAGATAGATGCTTAGCTGGTGCTGATGTGATTTTTCCTGGAATGCCTCCTAAACCTTCTTTTATTAACTGTTTTAAACTCCATCCTGCACAGTATCCTGTGAGCATAGATAAATCATGCAAGTGAATATCGCAAGATCGATGTGCGTTTGCTATTTCATCATCATATACTTCAGAGAGCCAGTAATTTGCTGTAATAGCTCCTGAGTTACTTAGGATAAGTCCTCCTACTGAATATGTTACAGTTGAATTTTCTTTTACGCGCCAATCTGTTACATTTACATAACTATTTACTACATCTTTATAATCTAATATAGTAGATTTCATATTACGCATTTTATCATGTAAACGACGATATAAAATATATGCCTTAGCTACTTCTGTGTAATCTGCTTTAATAAGAACTGCTTCTACACTATCTTGTATGTCTTCTACACTTATGATATTCTCTTTTATTTTAGGTTCAAAATCTGCTGTTACTTTTAATACTAGAAAGTCTATTACACTTTCATCATATTTCTTATTTTCTGCTTCAAAAGCTTTTATAATCGCTTCTTTTATTTTAATTGTATCAAATGGTACTATTTTTCCTTCTCTTTTTCTTACTTTATACATTTTCTTTTCCTCCTAAATTCCTCTTACCATTACGTTTGGGTATACTTTATTTAATTTTTGTTTGATTTGTAATAATTCTTCTTCTTGAAATCCATTTAATCCTTTTTCTAGAACTGTATCGCAATCTCTATAATTTTGGATATAGTATTTTGCATTTGGACCTATATATTTACATATTTTTTCTAATTGTTCTAAATTATGTAATTCTTTTACAATGGTTGTTCTAAATTCATAATCTAGGTTTGCATTTTCAATTATTCTAATGCTTTTTTCTATATTATACATATTGATTTTTTCTACTCCAGATGTTTTTTCATAATTTAGAAAATCATTTTTTACATCCATTGCGATATAATCTATATAACCCTTTTCTATTAAATTTTTTAACATGCTAGGGTTGCTTCCATTGGTATCTAATTTTACTTGATACCCCATTTGTTTGATTTTTGCTATAAAGGGTTCTATATCTGGTTGCAGAAGTGGTTCTCCTCCACTTATACAAACACCATCTAATAATCCTTTTCTTTTTTCTAAATAAGCAAATACTTCTTCTTCTTTGATTTTTCCTTCTCCTTTGCAATTTCCAAGTAAATCTTTGTTGTGACAAAAGGGACATCTAAAGTTACAGCCTTGTGTAAATATTAAACAAGCTGTCTTTTCTGGATAATCTAAAAGTGTTAGTTTTTGCAATCCACTAATAACCATATTTTTCCTACTTCCTTATTTCTAATTTTAAAAAACCTACGTTTTCTTGTTCTGCTATTTTTATAATATTTAATATTTCTTTTGGGTTGGTATTTTTTGATAAATTGATTTGTACAAGATGTCCTCCTGTTAGAAGATTTTGTAAAAGACCAATTTCATGTAAATCTTCTTTTATATCTTTTTTAAATTTAAATAATGTGTCTAATCTTCCATAACAGTCTTTGTCTGTTATATTTTTTCTCATACCATATATTGCTTTGTCTAGGGCAATCAGTTTGTGTAAAGGTCTATATTTACTTGTTTCACTTACAATAAAATTCAAATGGGAATCTATACTATATTTTTTACATTTTTCTTTGGTAAATGAAATAATTTCATATAGTAGTTTCTTTTGTTTTTCACTATCTTCTTCTAATAAAGAAACACATTCTTTTAAACCTGCTAATTCTAAATTTAATACACCTTTTTTTAGAATTTTTCTTATTTTTTGCCCATATTCTAATTTATCATCATCTAAGATATTTCCATTTAATATGTGTTTATAATTGTCTTTGTTTTTATTTCCTATGGTTTCAAATATGGTTACTAAACAATTTTTAGCAAGATCTAACATTTCTTCTAGTTCTTCAAAAAACTCTTTTCTTTTTTTCTTTTCATATTTAAATCCTAGTCTTCCCATATTGACAGATACAGAGGATACTATCATTCTTCCTTGGGTACCTACTTCTTCATATACTTCATTTTCAAAGATTCTATTTCCACTGCTGAAATATTCTGCATGTGTATTTTCTTTTTGATTATAAGAAGCTGTTAGGAAGGATAGTGCTATATTCTTTCCCTCTATAATAAGATTGCTTACTTTATTTAGTAAATTTATATCGCTTGTTTTTGCTATTTTAAAAATGGTGGTGATATTTTCTTTTCTTTCTAATTTATCTAGTATTTCTAAATAACAAGTATTACATATTCTTCCTTCTTCTGTTTCATTTGCCCCTATACTTATTGTATATTTAGGATTTTCTTCTCCATTTTCTTCTAAACTATTTAAAATATCTTCTAAGAAAACTAACAATTCTTTTTTTGTTTTTTCTTTGGCATCTTCTTTTGCTAAAATAAATAGTTCTTTTACTTTTTCGTTTAAAATAAATTGGTTAAAGATATTTATATCAAAATTTATGCTTGCTTCTTTTTCGATGATTTCTTCTATTTTTTTACTATTGATATAATCTAAAATACCTACTATTTTTAGATAACTATTTAAAAGTAAATAAAACTCTTTTTTATATTTTTTAAGAAAGATAGAAGCTAGAATATCATCTAAGGCATCTATTGCTATTTCTCCATCTATTTCTTTTTTGGCTTCTATTGTTTTTAAAATGAAATCTCTTTTAAATTCTTCTTTTTCTTTATTTTCTAGTAGAATATGGGTGGATGATATTTTTCCTAGATTAAAGTAATCTAAGTTATGTATATATATATTTCCTTCTTCATGTGCTCTTACAAATTTATTATCCAATACATATGTTTTGGTGTATTCACAGGAAATTGTTTTTCCAAAACTTAATAGTAAATCATTTGGACTACTACTTATGTTTTTTCCTTCTTTATTTCTATCTATAATGTGTTCTATGGCTTTTACAAATTTGTGTTGTTGTTTTATATTGAAAGCTTTTCTAGAGGCAGCTCTTCTTTCTCTATATTCATTAAAGGATTTATAAACCTCTTCATATTTGTTTGCTTTTAATCTCTCTTCAATGATATCTTGAATATCTTCTACATTGATTGTTTTTCTATCTATATAGTTTTTTTGAATATATAAAAGTACATCTGCATAAACTTTGTTAATTTGTTTTTCTGAATTTGTAGTAGATACTTGGTCAAATGATTTTTTGATAGCAAGTGCTATTTTGGTGCTGTTGAATTCTACTCTCTGTCCACTTCTTTTTACAACAACTAAATCTTCTACTTTCCATTTGTCTTTTTCTTTCATAAGCACCTCTTTCCTATTTTTAAGCTAGTTTCATTATAGCAATGTCTTTATACATAGTCAATGTTTTTTTTTACCATTTTTAACATTTTTATATTTTTATATTTTTAATATTTTCATTTTTTTGATTAAAAAAATATTTTATATGTAGTATTTA
>CATOOY010000057.1 GCA_951801995.1 uncultured Erysipelotrichaceae bacterium | reverse complement strand
TTAGCCCTTTTTCTTTTATTACACCAAGTATTTTTAGAAATGAAAAAAGGAAATTTTCTCTTTTATAAATTTTTATTAGAAAGACATTTATATCATTTTTGTTTCAAAAAAATAAAAACAATAAAATGGTATCAATTAGAAAAAATAAAAAGAGATTATATACATGTATTTTTAATAAAAAAAAGAATTTATAAAGAAGAAGAAGTATTGAAAAGTTTGTTTGACAATAAAAGGTAAATGTGTTAAAATGAATAACTGTGTAGAGCCTCTTAGCTTTACAACCGCACGAACAAGGTTCCCAAAACGAAAGTTACCTTTTAGGCGAGTCTTAAACTATGATAAGGAGGTAAATATGAAAGCTGTTATTGTAACGGGTGGTAAACAATACTATGTAGAAGAAGGAACAATCCTTTACACTGAAAAACTAGATGCAGAAGCAGGAGCAACCATTACATTTGATGAAGTTTTAATGGTAAACGATACCATTGGAACACCAATTGTGAAAGGTGCTAGCGTAAAAGCAAAAGTTTTAAAACATGGTAAAGAGAAAAAAGTAGTTGTATATAAATACAATGCCAAGAAAAAATACAGAAGAAAACAAGGTCACCGTCAACCATATACCAAAGTAGAAATAGAAAAAATAAATGTAAAATAATGATTAAGGTATATATAAAAGGAAGTCCTTTCCAAGAAATAAAAATAAGTGGTCATGCCATGTATAACATAAAAGGAAAGGATATCGTTTGTGCCGGTGTTAGTTCTATCGTAACAACAACTATAAATGCTATTTTAAAACTAAATCAAGAAGCTATTTCCTATGAAGCAAAAGAAGGCTTTATAAGAATAGAAGTTTTAAAAGAAGAGAAAATAACAATAATCTTATTGGAAAATATGATAGATTTATTAAAAGAACTAGAAGAAACATATAAAAAAAATATAAAAATAGAGGAGGTGCCTTTATGAATCTTTTGAAATTACAGTTACAGTTATTCGCTCATAAAAAAGGACAAGGTTCTACAAAAAACGGCCGTGATTCAGAATCAAAAAGACTTGGTGCAAAAGCTGCAGATGGAGAATTTGTAACAGGTGGTTCTATTATTTACCGTCAAAGAGGAACCAAAATTTATCCAGGTAAAAATGTAGGCATAGGTAGTGATGATACACTTTATGCTAAAATATCTGGTTATGTTAAATTTGAAAGAGTCGGAAAAGATAAAAAACAAGCAAGTGTATACGAAGAAAAATAAAACATATAGGAGAAACTATATGTTTTTTTAAGGTATGTTAAACAGTAATTTTTAAAATAGGAAAAAGAAAATAAGCTTTTTTAAAATCAAAATTTGCTTGACATATCTATAAAAAATGATATCATATATACATATTGTTGAAAAATTAGTAAATCTATTTTTACGCAAAGTAAATGGAGGAAAAATTATGGGAAGAGATATTTATAAAGAGTTATGTTATTTAAAAGAAAGAGAAGGAATTCCCTCTTCTACACAGATTTTAGAAAATTCGTATGGTCTTTTTACACAAATAGATGAAGCAAAAACAATTGTACAAAAGTCAATAATGGCATGGAATTTAGTTAGACAATTTGTACTTTTCCAAACCAAAAAATCTATTGAAAATAGACAAATTGCTAGTATAATACAAAAAGCAACAAGATGTAGTAAAGATGATATCATATATGAGGAAGATGGATTTGCCAAGAATAAGTATGCTAAATATGTAACAGGTGATCTTTGCTATAGTGCATCGATTGCAAAAGAAAGCATAGAATCTGTAGAATTAGTATGGGGAAGTTTAAATATAAAAGCTTATGAAAAAGATTTATCAAACTTGAAATTTGTAGGAGGAGACTTCTTTACAGCACAAGAAACACTTCCCTCATCATTAGAATATATTGTAGGGGATGTACATATAAAAAATGTAAAAGATTTAACCAATCTAGAAAATTGTAAGTTTATTGGTGGAACGATTTATTGGGCAAATGGTGAAATAAAAGCGAGTTGCTTACCAGAACTTTTAAAAAGGACAAAACAAAGAAAAAAATAAAGCAAAAAAGGAGGGCGCATGGAAAATCAAAATATTTATGTAGTTGCAAGCTATACACATACCCTTCCAGGAAAACTAATTCAGGCAAGAGCCACATTAAAATTTTACAATCGATATAAAGGAGATCAATATTCACATGTATCACTTTCTAGAGATGATAAATTAAATAATATGATGTCTTTTGCTCGAAAAGAAATAAAGAATCCTTTTCATTCAGGACTTATTAAAGAAGATATACGAAAAGGATTATTTGCAATAAATCCCTTTGAGAACCAAATTGCTATTATGCAAATGCAAGTAGAAAAAGAAGAGTATAGAAAAATCGCGCAAATAATGGAAAAGTATTATTCACAAAAAGAAATATATGGATTTAACTTTTTGGGACTTTTAAATATGCTCCTTTGTGGAAGAGGAGTAGAAGTGCCAAACCATTTTTTTTGTTCACAATGGGTAGCTACCGTTTTAAAAGAAAGTGGAATAGACCTTTTTCCAAATAAAAAAGCTTATAATGTTCGACCATTTGATTTTTATGAAGCTTTGCTTTCACAAATTATTTATGAAGGCTCTGTTGGAGAGTACTTGCAAGAATATTTAAAAGAAGATACCAAAAAAGTCAAAGTAATGAGAAAATAAAAAGAAAAATTTTATACATAGGAGGAATAAGATGCCAGGACCTAAAACACATGATATTTTTTATAAACAGTTAAAAAGAAAAATAAGTCCTTTCACCCTAAGCCAATTTCCGAATTATGATAAGTATAATACCTTTGTACAAGGACATGATCTGCTTATATACTATAATTTTAATAAATTAGGAAAAGTCAAATTAAAACAAAACATAGCAATGTCTGTCTTAATGCAAGAAAATAAATTTCAAGAATTTGTTTATACTTATTTAAAATGTGCTGAAAATAGTGGAGCACTAGAAGAGGAAATCATTCGCTTATTTATAGGCGCTGGATACATAATGCATCATCTTTTAGATGCATATATTCATCCATTAATTATCTATTATACAGGGGACCATACACCAGATAAAAATTTAAAAACATGGGGGCATGGTTGTGTAGAAAACCTAATAGATATTTATATGATGAAATATCTAGAAGGGAAAAACCCAAAAACATATAAAGTATATGAAGATTTTAAAATAAAAACAATATCTTCTTCACTTGTAGAAACATTAAATGAAAGCATTTGGAAAACCTATCAAATAAAACAAGGGGGAGATATGTATAAAGCAGCACTTTATCAATTAAAAACATTCATGAAATGGATGAAATATGATAGATTTGGAATCAAAAAACAAATATTAAATAAAATAGATCCCCTTGTACATGGAGCTGCTTCTTTTTCATACCATAGAGAAGAAAACCTAGTTTTGCCTTTTTTAAATGACAGAAGAGAACTATGGATAAATCCATATGATCCTTCAAATAATTCACATGCCTCTTTCTTTGATTTATACTTAAATGCCCTTTCAAAAGGAGCATATATAGTAGATGAATTAGAAAAATTATGTATAAAAGGAAAAATACATAAAGATGATATATATCACCTTATACCTGATATAAATTCTGTAACAGGACTATCCTGCAAACAAGATGCAAAAATATTAATAAAAAAAGAATGGAATAAAATGCCAACTTTATTTTAAAAATATATACAAAATGGTATATGTTTTTTTTGATAAGATAAGGGAATTTCTATTTTATTAGAAACATGATATAATAAATAAAATAGTAAAGGAGTTTTTCATATGAATAGTTTATCATTCCAAATATTAAGTTTATTTTATGTTGGATTAATACTTTTTGTCTATTTTGGTAAAAAGAAATTAGATACCTTAGAAAATCGTATTTATGTATCATTATTAATCATTAATTTTATCAATCAAATAGTAGATATGATTAGTGTATATTTAGGTATAAAAGAGCCAACATTACCTATAACCAATTTTTTTACTAAATTTTATTTAGTAATATTACTTTTGTGGGTATTTTGTTTTACCTATTATATTTTTGTAATTTCTTCAAAGAAAAATATGGGAAATACTGTTATTTGGAAAAATAAAAATATGGGATATTTCAAAAAAGTGTTTTTTTATTTTTTAGGCACTTTTTCTATAGTTGGAATCCTTATTTTTCTTTTCCCACTACACGTATGGAGTGATGGGAAAAGTATGTATACTTATGGTCCGAGTGCTATTACAAGTTATGCAACTACTTTTATTTGTTTAATCATTTGGACCATTTGCTTATGGACAAATGCTAAAAGTTTAAAAGATAAAAAATATTTACCTGTATTTTCGTTTGTAATACTTGCAGGAACAAGTGCAGTGATACAAGGATTATTTCCACAAATTTTATTAGTAACATCAGCAGCTTCCTTTATCACCGTTTTAACATACTTCACTATAGAAAACCCAGATATGAAAATGATAGAACAGCTTAATATTGCAAGAGACCAAGCAGATAAAGCAAATAACGCAAAATCTGAATTCTTATCAAATATGAGTCATGAAATAAGAACCCCATTAAATGCTATAGTAGGATTTAGTCAAGCCTTAAAAGAAGAAAATTTACCAGAAGAAGCGATAGAAGAAGTAGAAGACATCATATCTGCCTCTTCTAGCTTACTGGAAATTGTAAATGGGATTTTAGACATTTCCAAAATAGAAGCAGGAAAACTAGAAATAGTAAATACAGAATATAGTTTTAAAAAAGTATATAACGAATTAGTTTCTCTTACCAAAGCAAGAATAGGAGATAAGCAAATAGAATTTCGTACACATTATGATGAACTAGTTCCTCCTGTCTTGTATGGGGATCATACAAGAGTAAAACAAGTTGTTTTAAATTTACTTACCAATGCTGCCAAATACACCAAAGAAGGATATATAGAATTGAAAGTAAGTACAGTTATCAAAAACGACATATGTAGACTTATCATATCAGTTGAAGATAGTGGAATCGGTATTAAAAATGAAAATATAAGTCAATTATTTTCCAAATTTGAAAGATTCGACTTAGAAAAAAATATAACCATTGAAGGAACAGGACTAGGACTAGCTATCACCAAAAAACTAATGGATTTAATGAAAGGAAAAATAGTAGTACAAAGTGTATATGGCAAAGGAAGCAAATTTACACTAGCCATCGACCAAAAGATTGTTCCAAAAGATGCTTTAGAAGAAATAGTAGTAGAAAGTGTAGATAGCACATCTTTCCAAAACAAAAAAATCCTAGTAGTAGATGATAATAAATTAAACTTAAAAGTAGCAACTCGTCTTCTAACACCACTAGGAATAAATGTAGAAGAAGTAGATAGTGGTTTTGCCTGTATAGAAAAAATAAAAGAAGGAAATAAATATGATCTTATTTTATTAGACGACATGATGCCAAAAATGAGTGGAATAGAAACACTTTCTTATTTAAAAGGAATAGAAAACTTCAAAATCCCATGTATTGCCCTTACAGCCAATGCCATCTCTGGTATGCGCGAAAAATATATAAATGCTGGATTTGACGATTACTTGTCAAAACCAATTGATAAAAATGAATTAAATAATGTTTTAAGTAAATTTTTAAGTACAGAAGAAAAAACTATGGTATAATAAAAATAATAGAATAGGATGTGAAGAGATGAAAGATGTAAATTTCTTAATACAAAATGGAATAAATGTAAATAGTGCTTTAGAACTATTTGGAGATATGAATGCCTATAATGAAACATTAGTAGACTTCTTAAATACAGTAACAGAAAAGTTGCAAAATATAGAAAAATATAAAGAAGTATCTGATATGACAAACTATGCTATATTAGTTCACTCTTTAAAAAGTGATTCTAAATATTTAGGTTTTACCTTATTAGCAGAACTTTCTTATAATCATGAAATGCAAAGTAAAGCAAATAATATAGTATATGTTTATGATAATTACGAAGAACTTATCAAAGAAGCACATAGAATTGTAAACATTGTAACAGAGTATTTAGGAAAAGAGCCAATAATAGTAGAAACAAAAATAAATACAGTAAAAGATAAAAAAATCTTAGTAGTAGATGATTCAGATATTATTTGTAACCTCATGACGAAAATATTTAATGATGAATTTGAAGTTTTAACAGCAAATGATGGGAAAGAAGCTTTAGATATTGTAGGAATAGGAACAGAACTATTTGGTATGCTATTAGATTTAAATATGCCAAATGTAAATGGATTTGCTGTCTTAGAGTATTTTAAACAAAATGGATTATTTACAAAAATCCCAGTAGCCATCATCACAGGAGATGACACCAAAGAAACAGTCAACAAAGCATTTGCTTATCCAATTGTAGATGTACTTACTAAGCCATTTAACGAAAGAGATATCAAAAGAGTAGTAACATCTATGGAAAATTTTCATTAAAAGGATAGAAATTCTATTCTTTTTTTTGTATAATAAAAAAAGAAAGGGGACTTTATATTATGTATTGTGAAAAATGCGGAACAAAATTAGAGGATTCAGCTTCATTTTGCACTAAATGTGGAGCAAGTATAAAAGGTGAAGTTGTAAAAACAAAAGAAA
>CATOOY010000056.1 GCA_951801995.1 uncultured Erysipelotrichaceae bacterium | reverse complement strand
AATTAGAAAAATTAACAAAAGACAAAAAAGTAAAAAGATTTTTAGAACTTTCAAAATTATTAGATAAAGATTATACTGAACCATCTGAGGAAACAATGGCTTTGAGGGCTTATCAAGCAGTTCCTGAGGTATTTGAAGAACATACTATTAATAGTAATTATATTATGGTTTTTATGGGAAGTTATATTAAAAAAAGTTCTGAAGAACAAGATGATGATTATATGACTTATGAAAGAGATCCAGATACTAGTTATAAATCATATATGGATTTAGAAACAACAGAATGGTATAACATTGATAAAGATAAATGTTTAGAATTTGAAAAGGAATATCTAACAGTATATCTTCCTATTTCTGAATATACAGAAGAGGAATATTATAAAAAATATATTAAATTGAAAAAATGGTTTAGAACACAATTAATTCATCGTTCTCAATCTGATGTTATTAAAGAATTACAAGAAAAATATGAAATAAAATATAAAAATCTTTATCCTTATTTTCATAGAATTGATACTATAACTGATTTACCAATTGAGGAATATGTAAAGAGACACCCTGCAGATGGATTTGTAGAAAATTATTGTTTGTCTAATGAAGAACATATGAGAGTTAAATTATATAGAAAACAATGCATTTGATAACAACCATCTAAAAAGTGTTACATTAGAAAACTATATCAAAACTATAAGTGATGAAGTATTTCAACATAATTATTTAATAAATATAACAATATCAAATACTATAATAAGTATAGGAAATAATGCATTTAAGTATAATAAAGAACAAATGAAAGTAACTGTAAATACTAAAACATATTCTGTAACTGGATCTTCATGGGGAGCTTCTTCAGCTGAATGGACAGGATAAAAAGTTAAAACAGCAAAACAATTTTAAATATAAAAAAACAATAGATTTTATCATAAACATAAACTATATAGAATAAAAGTATCATAAAAGGTACTTTTTTTCATTGAAAAAGAAATATCGCCATGTTATAATAAAACCATAGGAGGAGTGTATTATGAACGAAGAAAACAAGGACACAAAATTAACAAATAAAACAGAAATAAATCCAGTATTACAAAAAGAAAATAATAACATAGCAAGTATAGAAGAACAAAAAAGAACTGTGATAGAAGAAAGAAAAGAACCAGTAACACAAAATATACAACAAGTAAATATTTCTAGTCAAACAGATATAAATACTACATCACAAATTCCAAAAGAAGATACAATAAATACACAAAAAATAACAAATTTACAAAAAGTAGAAGAACCACAATTATTTACAAAAGTAGAAGAAACATTAGCAAATGAACCATTTGAAAAAGAAGAAATCAATCCTACACCAGTTATAAATAATGATAAAAAAGAAGAAACACCAAAGAAAAAAAGTAAAATATTTCCTATTATAATAGGTGTAGTTGCCTTATTAATAGCGATACTTGCTATTTTATACTTTGTATATAATAACTCTAAAAATATATTTTTAAGTGCCATCAATAAAGAATATACAGAACTTACAAGAGATATCCATATAAATAGTCCTTATGAGGATGCTAGAAAAAGTAGCATTGTAACAGAAGCAAATGCTAATATAATTATCAGTGATGTAGATGAATCATTACTAGGAATAGAAGGAAAAAAAATATTAGAAGAAATAAATAAAATAAATTTAAATTATACATACGGATTGGATTATAAAAATAAAAAAATTGCTTATTTGATGAACTTTACTTATGATCAAAAAGATATGTTAAAAATAAACATGTATGGGCAAGAAAAAAATATGTATATAGAATTAAAAGATTTGTTTTCTAAATATATTAATATCCCATATGAAGAATTAGATACAATATTTGATGATCCTAATACATCACTAGAAGATATGAAAATTATTACGAAATCAGTGAAAGATGCCTTATTAGAAGCCTTAGAAGCAAAAGATTTCAAAACCACAAAAGAGAAAATAAAAATAGGTAGTAAAGAAGAAAAAGTCAAAAAAATATCTTATACAGTCGATAAAGAAAATGCTTTAAAAGTAATTACATCAATAGTAGAAACATTAAAAAAAGATAAAAAATTTGTATCCACAGTTGCTAAAAGAATAAATAAAACAGAAGATGAAGTAAACAAGAATTTAGATAAAATAATAACAGGATATAATAAAGAAGCATGGGAAGGTGTTACTATTGCAGTTTATTGCAAAGGATTAAACAATAAAGCAATCCAATATGAAATAGTAGATGGAAGCAGCAACACCACAACTATATATCAAAAAGACGAGAAAGAGAAAAAAATAATTTTCAAAAGTGGGGAAACAGAAGCACTAACACTTGTCCATGAAAATAAAACAAACACAAAGTCAAAAACAACAATAAAAGTTTCTTCCTTAGATTTAGAAGGAATTATAGAAAAAGATGGAAATACATATGATTTAATAATTCAAGATAGTAAAGATACATTTAAAATAACAGGAAAATATATAAATAATAGAAAAGATAATGGAAATACAAAGACAGAAAATATAAATGTAGACTTGAATATGGAATCAAAAAATCAAAAATTAGCTTCTATTAAAATAACAACGAATGGGACTAGTACAATTGGAAAAGCAGTAGAAATAAAAGAAGATTTAACAAATAGTATCGAAATAGAAAAGATGTCAGAAGTAGAAAACAATGAGATTTTAACAAATATGATGAAAAATGAAACACTAATGAAATTTATCAATAGCATTATGGATATTACAAATGCAAATATAAATGCATATAATGAATAAAAGGTGTCAACATAAAAAGGTTGACACTCTTTTAAAAAAATGATAATATAATGCAAGAACGGAGGAATAATATGGCAGTAAAATTAAGATTAAAAAGAATGGGTTCAAAAAAAAGACCTTATTATCGTGTAGTAGCAGCAGACTCAAGAGCGCCTAGAGATGGGAAAGTAATCGATGAAGTAGGAACATATAATCCATTAAATGGAGAAGTAACATTCAAAGAAGATAAAACTTTAGATTGGTTAAATAAGGGTGCAATTCCTACAGATACAGTAAGATCTTTACTTAGTAACAAAGGTATTTTAAAAACATACCATGAAAGCAAAAATAAAAAAGGTGCATAAATGAAAGCAACAGAATTAACAGAATTTTTGATAAAAAGTATTGCAAAAGATCCAACAACAGTATCAGTAAAAGGTTTTGATACGGAAGAAGGATATGTAGTAGAAGTACTTGTATCAGAAGAAGATATGGGAGCTATCATTGGAAGAAAAGGTTCTACTATTCATGCTATCCGTACAATCGTACAAGCGAGCGCTTATGCAAATGGTGAAAAACGAGTAAAAATCAATATAGATTCCATGTAGATAACTTTTTGTTATCTTTTTTAATATTAAAATAGTATATTATGAAAAATAAAGATTATAGAAAAAAGAAAGTAGATAAATGCAAGGAAGACTTGTTTAATAATAAGAATTATATTATAATAAAATGGTGATGAAATATGAATAAAATAGAACACTTAGCTATTATTGTAGATGGAAATAGAAGATGGGCGAAAAATAGAGGGCTTTCACCTAGTAAAGGACATGAACAAGGATTAAAACGATTAAAAGAATTAACAGAATATATAGCAAAGAAAAATATAAAAGTATTAAGTATATATATTTTTTCAACAGAAAATTTTAAAAGAGAAAAAAAAGAAGTAGATTATCTAATGCATTTAATCAGGACAGAATTTAAAAAATGGAGCCAAGATTTAAATAAAAAAGATATAAAAGTTGTTTTTTCAGGAAGAAAAGAGCCATTAGAAAAAGACATCATTGAATTAGAACAAGAAATAACAGAAAAAACGAAAAACAATAAAGGATTAATTGTAAATTTTTGTATGAATTATGGAGGACACGCAGAAATAACAGATGCATGTAAAAAAATTGCTGAAAAAGTTAAGGAAGCAGAAATAAAAATAGAAGAAATAGATGAAAAGAAAGTAGAATCATTCTTATATCAAGATTTACCCCCAGTAGATTTAATGATAAGAACAAGTGGAGAAAAAAGAATTAGTAATTTTCTCTTGTGGCAATTATCCTATGCAGAACTTGACTTTCCAGACGTAAACTTCCCAGACTTTACAAAAGAAGAATTAGAAAAAGCAATTACTCGTTTTGAAAAAAGAGAAAGACGATTTGGAGGAAATAAAAATGAAAACAAGAATCATTAGTGCATTTGTTGCACTCCTTATATTTATTCCTATTTTTATAGATGGAGGTCTTATTTTTGATACAGCTATTTTTATAGTAGCTATGTTAGGATTAAAAGAATTTCTAGATGTAAAAAGTATCAAAAAAGAACTACCTATTTTTATAAGACTTGTTTCCTACATTATGATAGCACTAATCTTATTAGCAGGAAATACAAGTAGAACCATTCACTTTGCACTTGATTTTAGAGTAATAGCAGGACTTTTCTTAACATATTTGATTCCTACAGTACTATATCATGACCAAAAAATATATAGTATAGTAGATGCCCTAGAATTAATAGGAGGAGTGTTCTTTTTAGGAATTGCATTTCACTTATTATTATTTGTAAGACATGCAAGTTTAGCTCTCATAATTTATCTGTTTTTAATATCAATCTTTACAGATACCTTTGCTTTTATAGCAGGAATACTTATTGGAAAAACAAAGTTACTAGAAAGCATATCGCCCAAAAAAACAATAGAAGGGATGCTAATAGGAACATGCATGGGTATTTTTATAAGCACTTGGTTTTATATAACAGTAATTGATACAGAAGCTACACTTTTATCAATCGCTATTACAGGCTTATTTTTATCTATATTAGGACAATTTGGAGATCTAATTTTTTCTGCAATGAAAAGATATTATGGAACAAAAGACTTTTCTAACATCATGCCAGGGCATGGAGGCATTTTAGATAGATTAGATAGTATTATCTTTATTTTAATGGGATTTATGTTTTTTATGACAATCATTTAGGAGGCTTTATGACACTTATATATTTTATTTTTGTACTAGGTATTACTGTTTTGATTCATGAGTTAGGACATTTTATCTTTGCTAAAAAAGCAGGCATTTATATTTATGAGTTTTCACTTGGAATGGGTCCAAAATTATTCTCATGGCATCGAAAAAATGATGAAACCATGTATGCAATTCGACTATTTCCCATTGGTGGTTATGTTAGTATGGCAGGAGAAAGTGTAGAATACGATGAAGAAATACCAAAAGAAAAACACTTACAAGAAAAGACATGGATGCAAAGATTTTTAACAATAATAGCAGGTGTAGCATTTAACTTTTTACTAGCTCTTATTTTATTGTTTATAGTTGGACTCATAGAAGGATCCCCTTCTAAAGAAACATATATAGAAGAAATAGACAAAAAATATAATTCTTCAAAAACCAATATGCAAAAAGGGGACGAAATAACACATATTAATCATAAAAAAGTATCTTCATCTGATATGCTACTTTTGTATTTACAAATAGAAAACGGAAAAACAATTACTTTTACAGTAAAACATCAAAATGAAAAAACAGAAGATGTAATAGTAGCACCAACCAAAGTAAAAGAAAATGGAAAAACAACATATAAATATGGATTCTCTTTAAAAAACAAAATAAGAAAGGGAATAATCCCAGCATTCACATATGCTTTTGAAAAATGTATAAGTCTTTTAAATCAAATGATACATATTATTTTTTATTTATGTACAGGAAAACTAGGAATAGGAAACCTATCAGGACCTATTGGTATTTTTGCAATAGTAGGACAATCTGCAGCAGCAGGCTTCATAAATATTATATACTTGATTGCTTATTTATGTATTAATGTAGGATTTATCAACCTTCTTCCTATACCTGCTTTTGATGGAGGACGTATTTTCTTTATGATAATAGAAAAAATCAGAGGGAAAAAAGTAAATGAAAAAACAGAAAATTTAATTCATGGAATAGGAATGGCAGTTTTAATGATTTTAATGATATTTATTACTTGCCAAGATATTGTAAGATTATTTTTATAAACTATATAATATAGTTTTTTCTTTTAAAATAAATTTATCTTTCTATAGATTTATGCTATAATATTTATAGGAGGCAGTATATGTTAAAAATAGAGCATGTAACAAAGTATTATGATGCATTTAAGGCTGTAGATGATCTATCTTTTGAAGTAAAAGAAGGAGAAATTTTTGGACTTTTAGGAGTAAATGGAGCAGGAAAAACAACTACATTTCGTATGATTATGGGTTTGTTAGACCCAAGTAGTGGAAAAATAACACTTAATGGGAAAAAAATAGATTATAGTGTAACAGATCAAATCGGTTTTTTAACAGAAGAAAGAAGTTTACTTACAAAATTAACCGTTTTTGAACAAGCTATTTTTTATGGAACATTAAAAAATATGAATAAAAAAGAAATAGAAAAAAGATTAGAAGAACTTCTAAAAAAATTCGGTATAGAAGAATATAAAAATAGAAAAATAAAAGAACTATCAAAAGGGAATCAACAAAAAATACAATTTATAATGGCTATATTAAATAGACCAAAATTATTGATTTTAGATGAACCTTTTTCAGGATTGGACCCTTTTAATGTAGAGCTTTTTAAAAAAGAAATATCAGAAATGGCAAAAGAAGGAAGTATGATTATATTTTCTTCTCATAGAATGGAACATGTAGAACTTTTCTGTAAAAAGCTTTCTATTATTATGAGAGGAAAAGTAGTATTAGATGGATATTTGAAAGACATTAAAACAAAATATCGTAAAAAAAATATTATAGTAAAAGGAGAAATAGATAAAAAAGAAATTTCTAAAATCAAAGGGGTATTAGAAGTAATCGAAAAAGCAGATGAATTTGAAATAAAGATAGAATCTGATAAATATGTAAATGATGTTTTTGATAAAATAAAGAAAATGAAAAATATTACAAAATTTGAAGTAGAGGAACCTTCTTTAAATGAAATTTTTGTAGCGAAAG
>CATOOY010000055.1 GCA_951801995.1 uncultured Erysipelotrichaceae bacterium | reverse complement strand
TATAAATTACTATAATTATGATAGAATTAAAGTAAAATTAAAAGGACTGTCTCCTGTAAAATACAGATTACAATCCTCTAATTAGAAACTATTAATAAACTGTCCAACTTTTGGGGTTCAGTTCAAAGTTAGTTCTCTTTTTTAATTTTAACATGTCCCTATTTTCCTTATTCATAAGTGAAATGTTTCCAGTCTTTTACTTCCTTCTTTTTGGCAAAAAAACATAAATACTATTATAATTATACTTATTACAAGTCTTTATTATAAAACGAAATTCCAAATGAAAAAATAGTTCCATAGAAAATTAAAAAATAGTTTGAGTTTAGGTAAAATAAGTTCTTGACACGAAAAAAGATGAAATTGTGAATAACTTTTTCATCTTTTTGTGTTTAAAATAAGGAAAACTTCCATTTTGTTTAGTATAATAAAGTTGTAAAAATAAAAATCATAGTAAACAAAAATATGGAGGTGTTCCTATGAATAATTTTACAATAAATTGTTATGAAATGAAAAGAGAAATTTTAAATTTTTCTAAGAAAATTTAAAAAGGTGTCAATAAATCGACATCTAAGTTTGTAATGGATGTACAATATGGTCTTTCTAGAAGTGGAAGCTGCCTTATTTCTAATATAGCAAGAAGTTTAGACGAAAATATTAAATTAGGATATACAATAGAAAGACTATGCGATAATTTAACTAAACTAGATGAGGAAGATAGAGATATTATATGGAATAACTATTTAGAAGAAGTAAAGAAAAATATAGATCAAGAAAATGCAGTAGTATTGTTTGATGATAGTGATATTAATAAAGAATACAGTAAGAAACTAGAAGATTTAGATCGAGTAATGGATGCATCATCAAGCCAGGATAAAAGAATAGTTAATGGATATCATGTATGCGAAGCTACAATATTAACGAAGAATCAAAAACAACCAATGAGTATATATAGTAAGATATATTCTTGTAAAAGCGCAGACTTTAAAAGTATGAATACCTATACATTAGAAAGTATAAAAGCATCAGAAAACATAATAGGAGAAAACTTTACAGGAGTTTTTGATAGAGGATATGACGACAATAAGATATTTAAATATATGAGTAAAAATAAGCATAAATTTGTTGTAAGATTAGATGATGAAAGAACATTATTATTTAAAGGAAAAAAGCGAAGCATAGAAGAAGTAGCAAACGCAAGGAAAGGCAAAATAAGTTATAAAGCCCTGTTTAATGATAATGAAGAATACGAATTAATGGTATCCTATACAAAAGCAACATTACCGTGTAATAAATGTGAATATACATTAGTTATAGTATATGGATTAAGTGAAGAACATCCAATGAAGTTACTAACGAATATAGATATTAAAACAAAAGAAGATGTAATAAAAGTAGTAAGATTATATCTATCAAGGTGGAGAATAGAGGAACATTTTAGGGGAAAAAAAACAAGAATATGATTTTGAAAATATGAGAGTAAGAACATTAAAAAGTATGAACAATCTAAATATGATGCTTACAATACATTTAGGGCACATAGCAATTCTTGCAGATCAAATGAATACTAAATTATTAACAATAAAAATATTATATGCAAGTAAATCATTAAAAAATAAATCGATAGTATGATTAAATCAGATAGCAAGAGGAATCAAAAATATACTTGCATATGCACATGAGGGAATTAAAAAATGGAAGGAAATAGAAGTAAGAGAAAAGTATAAACAACTAGAGTTGAAATTATAAAAATCACTTAACTTATAACGTCAAAAAAAGAACATTTTACCTGTTCTATTTTAGTCGTGCACTAAAACCTCAAAGTTTATAAAATTTTGGGGATATTTTTCAAAATTGGGAATTGCATATAAGTTCTTAGTAAAAAACCTAAACTTAAAAAAAAGGAAAGTAGACTTCTTTCTTTTTTTTTGCTATAATGATTAAGTTCACAGACAAAAAGAAAGGAGAAAAAATGAGTAAAATAAAAATATGTAGTTTAGGTGGATTAAATGAAATCGGGAAAAATATGTATATAGTAGAAGTAGAAAAAGATATTTTTGTCTTTGATGCTGGCTTAAAATATGCAGATGATCGTTTACTTGGTGTAGATTATATCCTACCAAACTATGATTATTTAAAAGAAAATAAAAAAAGAATCAAAGGTATTTTCATAACACATGGACATGATGGACAGATGGGAGCTATCCCAGATATGATACGTGATTTAGAAAATATAGATATTTATGCAACAGCATTTACTGTAGAAATATTAAAAACAGAGTTGCAAGATGAAAAATTAAAAACGGATCATTTAAAAGAAATAAAACCACATCGTAAAATAGACTTTGGAAAAATAAGTATATTTCCATTTTCAGTAACGCATTCTGTTCCGGATGCTGTAGGATATGTATTAAATACAGAAGATGGAGCGATTGTATATACAGGAAATTTTGTATTTGATCCAACCATGACAGGTCCTTATCAAACAGATATTGGAAAATTAGCTTATATAGGAAAACAAGGTGTACTTTGTTTAATGGGAGAATCCCTATATGCAGATCGTTCTGGCTTTACCTCACCTAACCATCGTATTTCTTCTATTGTAAGAGAAACAATCATGAAAAATGATAAACGTATTTTATTTAATATCTTAAATGCTCAAATTTTTCGTATTCAAGAAATATTCACAGAAATAATGAATACAGATAGAAATGTTGTAATTTTAGGAAAACGTTTAGAAGCAACAATTTTAAAAGCAATTGATCGAAAATATATTAAATTTGATAAAGAAAGATTAAAAGACATTCGTCATGTAAATGATGAAAATGTAATCATTTTAATATCGGATGAAAGAGAAAAGACATTTGCAAACATCACAAGAATTGTAAAAGGATACGATAAATTCATAAAATTAGTTCCAGAAGATACAATTGTATTCGCATCTCCTGTCTATGAAGGAATGGAAAAATCAGCAACTAAATTATTTGATAAAATTGCACAACTAGGATGTAACTTGGTAATTATTCCAAGTAGAAAATATTTAGGACATCATGCCTCTAGAGAGGATACTCTTATGATGTTAGAACTTATGAAACCCAAATATTACTTTCCAGTAATTGGAGAATATCGTCACCAAGTAGAAAATGCAAGAAATGCTGAAATGATAGGACTAGATGAAGAACATATTATTCTTTGCTTAAATGGAGACGTAGTAACCTTTGAAAACGGAAAAAGAATTGCCAATAATGAGAAAGTAAAAGTAGATGATATCCTAATAGATGGGAAAACAATAGGAGATGTAGGAGAATTAGTTATCAAAGATCGTGAACTTTTATCTGAAAATGGTATCGTAATTGTAAGTGCAACTTTAGATAAAATAACCAAAAAGCTTTTAGCAGGACCTGAAATTCTAACACGTGGCTTTGTATATGTGAAAGATAGTACAGAACTTATTAAAGAATCAGAAAAAATATCATTAGAAGTAATTCATGAAAACATAAAACCAAACTATGTAGATTTTAATAAAATAAAATCAGGAGTAAGAGATAAACTAGGCAAATATCTATATAAAGAAACAGAATGTAAACCAATGATTCTAATTGTAATACAAGAAGTATAACTCTTGTATTTTTTTCTAAAGCAGAAACTTTAATCAAAAATATCCATAGAAAAAAATTTGAGACATATAAAAGTAGAAAGTATGGTAAATTTATAAGTGAAATATGTGCAATTGGAGTAGACCTAGACTACCTTTTAAATATAGAAGGGATGATTGTAAATATAGAAGATATCGCATTTATTAAAAATACTCTATTAGTCTTAAAAAAATATGTACCTTGTGAAGAAAAAGAACGAATTAAAAGGATAGAAGAAAATGAAAAGATAACAGAGTTAAGCAAAACATATAATAAATATAGAAAAGAACATAAAACCACAGTAAAGAAAGTTGACAAGAACTTATAAAAAAAGTTGACAAGAACTTATAAAAAAAGTATAATTCTTTTAGATATTTAAAAAGCTTAGATAAAGAAGTAGTAATAAAAGCTCTTATCCAAAGAGAGTTAGTGGTAGGTGAAAACTAACGATAATCTTTTATGAATTCATCTTTGGAGCTGTTATACTAAATATATACCGTTATCGTGCGTTAAACGATCAAGGTAGAATCACATTCTATGAATTAAGGTGGTACCACGTAAAATCACGTCCTTAAATATAGAATGTGATTTTTTTTAGAAAGGATTTGATAAAATGACAGAAGTAAAACAAACCGTAATAGAAAAATTGAAACAAGATAAAAAATTAGAAAAAATAGAAACAGAAAGCAAAGAAATAAAAGCAAAAATAAAAGAATTATTTTTCGTTCAAAAAGAAGCAATAGAAGATTTAAATAAGGTCACCAATAAAAAAGAAATAGAAGAAATAAAAATAAAATACTTAGGAAAAAAAGGACCCATTATGCAAATGTATAGTACAATGAAAGCATTAAATGGAGAAGAGAAAAAAGAACTAGGATTTTATATTAACCACTTAAAAGAAATACTAACAGAAGCAATAAAAGAAATACAAATCAGCCTAGAAAAAGAAGAATTAGAAAAGAAATTAGAAAAAGAAAAAATAGATATTACCCTCCCTGCAATGCAGATAGAAGTAGGAGCCCCTAATATTTTAGAAAAATTAGTAGAAGAAGTAGAAGAAGTATTTTTATCTATGGGGTATGATGTAGTAGATGGACCAGAAGTAGAAGAAGATAAATATAACTTTGAAATGTTAAATATACCAAAAGGACATCCAGCAAGAGACGCACAGGATACATTTTATATAGAAGGAGAGGAAATACTCCTTAGAAGCCAAACATCGCCAGTACAAATAAGAACAATGTTAAAAGGAGAAGGAAAAACACCTATTCGTATGATTTGTCCTGGAAAAACATATAGAAGAGACGATGACGATGCCACACATTCTCACCAGTTTATGCAAATAGAAGGACTTTTAGTAGACCATGATATCCACTTAACTGATTTAAAAGGAACCATAGATATTATCGCTAAAAGATTATTTGGAGAAGAAATAGAAACTCGTTTTAGACCAAGTTACTACCAGTTCACAGAGCCATCTGTAGAAGTAGATATTAGCTGCTTTAACTGTAAAGGAAGTGGATGTAACATATGTAAACACACAGGATTTATCACAATCGCAGGAGCAGGAATGGTTCATCCAAATGTACTTTCTATGAGTGGATATGATCCAAAAGAGTGGAGTGGATTTGCCTTTGGCTTTGGTGCAGAAAGAATGGCTATGTTAAAATATGACATCCATGATTGTAGAGTTTTTTATAACACAGATTTAAGAGAAACAAGAATATTTGATAGAAAGGATAGTGATAAGAATGATTAGTTTAGAATGGGTAAAAGATTATATAGATATAAAAGATGAAGATTTAGAAAAGTTAGCTGTAAAAATTACTAAGGCAGGCATTAATATAGAAAGTGTACAAACAAATCACATAGATAACTTAGTAATTGGTGAAATCCAAAAAGTAGAAAATCATCCCGATAGTGATCATTTACACATCCTTTTAGTAGATACAAAAAAAGAAAATTTACAAATAGTATGTGGGGCTTCCAATGTAAGAGAAGGATTAAAAGTTATCGTTGCCAAAGTAGGAGCAATTCTTCCTGGCAATTTTGAAATCAAAAAAAGTAAAATAAGAGGTGTAGAATCTAATGGAATGATTTGTGCCTTATTTGAATTAGGTTTAGAAGAAAAAACAGAAGAAAATTATAACAAAGGAATTCATGAATTAGATAAAAATGCACCTGTAGGAGAAGATCCCATCCACTATTTAGGTTTAGATAGTACATTATATGAATTAGACATTCATAAACACCGTAATAATGATTGTTATTACCACATAGGTTTTGCCTATGAAATAGCATCTATCTTAAATAAGAAAGTAACATTACCAGAAGATAATTTTAAAGAAGAAAAAGACACAATCGAAAATAAATTAAAATTAGAAGTTCAAACAGATAAATGCCCTTATTATTTAGCACGTATGGTAACAGATGTAGAAATTAAAGAATCACCAGATTTCATAAAAAAACGACTAATAGAAGCAGGAATGCGTCCTATTAATAATGTAGTAGATATCTCAAATTATGTTATGTTAGAATATGGACAGCCTCTACATTTCTTTGATAAAGATAAACTAGGAGATAAAATAATAGTAAGAAACGCAAGAGAAAAAGAAAAAATAAAAACATTAGATGGAAAAGATAGAATCTTAAAAGAAAGTGATATCGTAATTACTGATGGAATCAAACCTGTTTGTATAGCAGGTATTATGGGTGGAGAAGAAACAGAAGTAGAAGAAAATACAAAAAACATTCTCATAGAAAGTGCTATATTTGATAGTACAAGTATTCGTTATACAGCATCAAGACTAGACTTACGTAGTGAAGCTTCTATTAGGTATGGAAAAGGCCTTTCTTATGAATATACAGAAAAAGCAATACAAAGAGCTTGTTATTTACTTACAAAATATGCAAATGCCAAAGTATTAAGTGGAATCATAAAACATGATAAAGTAGATAAAACACCAAAAACATTAAAGTTTAAACCAGAAGAAGTAAATAGTTTATTAGGAATCACAATCTCAAAAGAAGACATGAAATATGAATTAGAAAGATTAGATTTTCCATATGAAGTAATAGGAGATACATTTGTAGTAAGAATTCCACCAAGGAGACTAGATATAGACCCTAATGTAAATGATATAGCAGAAGAAATAGGAAGACTATATGGCTATCATAATTTAACTTCTACTTTGCCTAAAATAAGTATTCGAAAAGGACAATATGTAGGAGATGTAAAATATCGCAAAATAATCTCCAAACGACTTCGCATGTTAGGCTTAAATGAAGCCAAAACATATACACTTATATCTAGTGAAATGGCAAAAACATTTGATTATGAAAAAAAAGAAAAAATTATTTTGCCCAATCCAATGAGTATAGATAAATCCGTTTTAAGAACCACTTTAATACCCTCATTATTAAATGTATATCAGTATAATAAAGCTCGCCATATAAAAGATATAAAATTATATGAAATCAGTAAAACTTATGACAAAGAATATAATGAAGAAAGTAAAATATGTGGATTA
>CATOOY010000054.1 GCA_951801995.1 uncultured Erysipelotrichaceae bacterium | reverse complement strand
ACCACAAAAAACCAATATTGCTGGATGCGAGATGCATGAAACATCTATGGCTGTTTACAGTAATGGTACTAGTGGTTCTACACAAATAATTATTAAAGCATACAATTCTGATAACTCAGTGATTAATGATTTTACACGTTATTTCATGGCTAAAGTTGATTAAAATGATAAGAAAGTGGGTAGAAAGGAATAACAAAAATAAAATAAAAAGGAGTAAAAAATAAATAAAATAGTATTCGCAATATTAGCATGCATTCTCTATAACAGGATGTGGATATGAAAAAAAAGAAACTATAAAAAATATTCTCTATGCAGTGAAGTAGTAACAAGGTACGAAATGAGAAAATTATATTTACCATAAATGAAGGAGGGACAAATGAAAAAGACAATCGAAAATTTTGAATTAGAAAATAAAAGAGTTTTAATACGAGTAGATTTTAATGTACCCATCAAAGATGGAAAAATAACAGATGATAACCGCATAAAAGAAAGTTTAAAAACAATAAAATATGGGATAGAAAAAAATGCAAAAATAATTTTACTTTCTCACTTAGGAAGAGTAAAAACAGAAGAAGATAAAGAAAAAAATAGTCTAAAATTGGTTGCAAATCGCCTTTCCGATTTATTAGAAAAAGAAGTAACTTTTATTCCAGAAACAAGAGGAAAAACGCTAGAAAATGCCATAAAAAATATGAATAATAAAGATGTTTTATTAATAGAAAATACCCGCTTTGAAGACTTAAACGGAAAAAAGGAAAGTGAAAATGAGGAAAGTTTAGGTACTTACTGGGCATCCTTAGGAGATATTTTCATTAATGATGCTTTTGGAACTGCACACCGCGCACATGCATCAAATGTAGGAATAGCCTCTCACCTTCCAAGTGGCATTGGTTTTCTTATAGAAAAAGAGTTAAAAAACTTTAAAAAGGCTCTAGAAAATCCAGAAAGACCCTTTACCGTAATATTAGGAGGATCTAAAGTAACAGATAAAATAGGTGTAATAGAAAATTTAGTAACTATAGCAGACTTTATCCTAATAGGAGGAGGAATGGCTTATACATTTTTAAAAGCTGGCGGTATAGAAATTGGAAAATCACTAGTGGACGAAGAAAAATTAGAATTCTGTAAAAACATATTTGAAAAGTATCCCAATAAAATTATTTTACCAATTGATACCATAAATGCAAAAGAAATAGGTGCCGAGTCAGTTCATAAAGCCATTCATCAAATAGAAAAAGAAGAAATAGGATTAGATATAGGTCCTTATACAGTAGAACTTTTTAAAGATTATTTAGAAAAAAGTAAGACAATTATTTGGAATGGTCCCGTCGGTATGTTTGAAAATAGAGCTTATCAAGAAGGAACCAAAAATCTTTGTGAAATCATAAGTAATCTAAACAGTCTTCGTATCGTAGGAGGAGGAGATACAGCAGCAGCTGTAATTTCCTTAGGATTTCAAGATAAAGTGGACCATATTTCTACAGGAGGAGGGGCTTCCTTATATCTTTTAGAAGGAAAAACACTTCCTGGGATAGATATAATAGATGATATATGAAAAAAAGGAAACAGTTAATAAATATTATCTTACTTTTATTATTTACCTTCTTAGTATTATTTTTTAGCTTAAAAGATAACTATGAAAGTATTATCCATGAAATAATAAATTTAAAAGTTTCTTGGTTTTTTCTATCTATTGGACTTGTCTTAGTAAGTTTACTTTTAAAAGCTTACTCCTTACATACAGTAATAAAGGAAATAAAACCTGAATATACAGTAAAAAAAGCCATTCATTTAACTTTTATAACACAATTTTTTAATGCGATAACCCCTTTTTCCACAGGAGGACAACCTTTTCAAATATATACATTAAAAAAAGATGGTATAACAGTTACAAATGGTACCAATATTATTATGCAAAACTTTATCGTATACCAAATAGCACTTGTTTTTTTAGGAATACTAACTGTTCTATATAATAGTTATTTCCACATATTAAAAGAAGCAGTAATCTTAAAAAAACTAGTTGTAATAGGCTTTTTAGTAAACACAGTAGTTGTTCTGTTTTTATTTTTAATCGCATTTGGAAAACGATTGAATACATTTATAATTACCAAAGGTATAAATATATTAGAAAAAATAAAATTAGTAAAAGATAAAGAAAGAACACAAAAAAATTGGAATACATATATTAGTAACTTTCACCAAGGTGCTAAAACACTTTTTCTAGATAAAAAGTTATTTATCAAAACATTTACACAAAACTTTGCATCACTACTTTGTTTATACTTAGTACCATATACCATTTTATGTGGTATGAAAGTCTATAATATAAGTATGGTACAAAGTGTGGTAGCCTCTTCCTATACAATGCTAATAGGAGCCTTTGTTCCTATCCCAGGAGGGACAGGCGGTTTAGAATATGGATATTTAAAATTCTTTAGTTCCTTTATAACAGGACCTATTTTAAATGCATCTATGTTGCTTTGGCGAAGTCTAACTTATTATTTAGGACTTCTGATAGGTGCAATTGCACTAAATACGAAAAGGAAGTGAAACCGTGAGAATTGGAATTTTTACAGATACATATCCACCTTATATAAACGGTGTTTCAACTAGTATTGAAATGCTTCGTACATCTTTAGAAAAAAAAGGACATGAGGTATTTATTGTAACTGTAAATGCAGATAATATGAGTTACAAATATGAAAATGAAAATAAAATTATAAGAATTCCAGGAATTCCAATCGGCATTTTTGATTATAGACTCACAGGTATCTATCCATTAAGAGCCATAGAAAAAATTAGAAAATGGAATTTAGATATTATTCATTCACATACAGAATTTGGAGTAGGAACCTTTGCCCGTATTATAGCAAAACAGTTTGATATTCCACTGATTCACACATATCATACCATGTATGAAGATTATGTTCATTATATAACCAAAGGTTATTTCAATAAAAGTAGTAAAAAGATAGTACAATATTTAACAAAATTTTACTGTGATAAAACGGTAACAGAACTCATCGTTCCTACTAAAAAGGCATATGACCTATTTAAGCAAAAATACCATGTAGAAAGAAATATACACATTATTCCAACAGGAATAGAAGTAGAAAAATTTTATAAAGAAAAGTTTTCAAAAGAGAAAGTAGAAAATTTAAAAAAGAAATTAGGACTTTCTCCAACTGATTTTATCATTCTATTTGTAGGAAGAATGGGAAAAGAAAAAAGTGTAGATTTTTTAATAGATGCACAAAAAGAAATCAGCAAAAAATATAAAGAAGCACGCCTTGTATTAATTGGGGATGGTCCATACCTAGAGACATTCAAAAAACAGGCTGCTAAACTAGAGAAAAATGTAATTTTTTTAGGAAAAATCCCTTGGGAAGAAATACCTATTTACTATCAAATGGCATCCGTATTTGTAACAGCATCTAAAACAGAAACCCAAGGACTAACTATTATAGAAGCCATGGCAGCTTCTATTCCCGTCATAGCAATCGAAGATGAAAGTTTCAGCAGTATCATTATTGATGATTTAAATGGATTTTTGTTCAAGGGGAAAAAACACTATAAAAAATGTATAGAAACATTAATTCTAAATAAAGAGAAAAGAGAGAAAATGGGAGACCAAGCAAGAACGAGTGCTGAAGGACATTCTAGTAAATACTTTGCTGAAAAAGTAATAGATGTTTATAGAAAAGCAATAGGAGAAGAAGTACCAATGAAAAATAAAACCTCTTTTCTAAGTAGTTTAAAAAGACAAATAAGAAAGGGGATACCATGGAAAAAATAATAGTAGGAAATTTTAAAATGAATTTAGAAAAAGAAGAAATTTCAAATTATATCAAGCAGATCCAAAAAAATAGATATTATAAAAAAGCAGTCTATTGTCCTTCTTTTCTATATATTCCCTATTTTTCAGAAAAAGATATCCCTGTAGGAGCACAAACGATATCTTCTTATAACGAAGGTGCACATACAGGAGAAATATCAGCAAAACAAATAAAAAGTGTAGGAGCATCGCATGTAATAATAGGTCATTCTGAAAGAAGAAATTATGGGAAAGAAACCAATGAAGAAATTTATTTAAAAATAAAAGAAGCCTTAAAAGAAAATTTAAAAGTCATTTTATGTATTGGAGAAAAAGAAGAAGAAATAGAAAAAAGAAAAGAAGTAATAAAAGTACAAATAGAAGAATCCTTAAAAGATTTACCAAAAGAAAATATAATAATAGCTTATGAACCTATATGGGCAATAGGAACAGGAAAAGTAATGAACCAAGAAGAAATAAAAAAAGTAAGTCTTACTATAAAAAATATTGTAAAAGAAAGCAAAGTATTATATGGAGGAAGTGTAAACGAAAAAAATATAAAATCACTTGCTAAAATAGAAGAAATAGATGGCTTCTTAATAGGAGGAGCTAGTATAAACCCAGAAGTATTTTTAAAAATAATAGAAGTTGCAGTAACCATGTGACTTTTTTTGCGCTTTTTCGACAAAAGACGACAAAACTAGAAAAAAAATACTCTAGTAAAGGAACTGTAAAGCATAGTATAATAAATGATAGAAAAGTAGTACCTAGAAGGAGAAGAAATTATGGAAAAAATAAAAGTTTTAATGATTGATGACAATGTAAGTTTAGTAGAAATGGTAAAAAAATATTTTAAAGAAAATAAAGAAATAGATATTGTTTTAGAAGCCTATGATGGTGAAGAAGGTATTACCAAAATAGAAGAAAATAGAAATGCATATGATTTATTATTATTAGACTTAATTATGCCCAAGAAAGATGGGATATATGTCCTAGAAGAAATGAGAAAAAGAGGTATTGATAAAAAAGTAATTGTTTTAACAAGTTATAATGCAAGCGATGTAATTAGAAAAGTATCAGAGTTTGGTGTACATTATTTTATGTTGAAACCATTTGACTTACCAGAATTAGAAAAAAGAATTCTAGAAGCTAACAAAAGAAAAGAAGAAAAAAACGTAGATTTATATAAAAACAATGTGAATGTATCTATTACCAAAATATTGCATGAATTAGGAATACCATCACATATTAAAGGATACCAATATATAAGAGAAGCAATTAGTATTATATTTGATAGACCAGAAGTAGTAGGTGGAATTACCAAAGAACTATATCCAGAATTAGCAGGTAAATTTCATACAACAGTCTCTAGAGTAGAAAGAGCCATTAGACATGCTATTGAAGTATCTTGGAACCGTGGTGATTGGGATTTAATGGAAGAAATATTTGGGCATAGTGTAGATATAGATAAAGCAAAACCAACAAACTCAGAATTTATTGTAACTATAGCTGATAAATTACGTTTAGAATTTCATAAAGTAGGAAACTAAAACATCTATCTAAAAAAGGTAGATGTTTTTAATGTTATAATGAAAAAAGGACTAAGAAAATGATAGAAAAAGAAAACGATATACAATTAGAAAGATTAAACCAAGAAAAAAATATATCTTTTCACCAAAATATAATATAGTTTTTATAATGATTAAATAAAACCACCATTCATTATTTTTGCACTTTCACAAATAATCATCGCATCTTTATCTGTTTTATAGATAATAGAAGAGACATCCAATCTCTTTTTTCTTTCCACCATAATAAACAAAACATTTTTAATATTGTCTTTTCCAGTAGCTTTTGTATAAGTAACAGCATATCCATTTTTCCTTAAATCATTACAAATAATAGATCCTAAAGTATTATTGGTAATAACCATAAGCATCGTATAACCCATAGCAAGTTTTTCCTCAATAAAACTTCCTAAATAAGAACCAGCAAAACATCCAATAGCTAAAAAGAAAATACGCAAAATATTTTGTTGAATATTTAAAACAACAAGACTAGTAGAAACAATCCAAATAATTGAAATAATCGCACTTAAAATGGCACCCAATATTTTTTTACCATTATTAATAACAATAATACGAAAAGTAGCAAGAGAAGTTTCCATTAATTTTGCTAAAAAAATAAAAAGACAAATAAGTATTTCCATAATATCACCATTTATAGTATGAGAAGAAAAGCCTATTTTATTTAGAGAATACTTGTCAAAAATACAAATTTATTATATACTATTTAAAGACTTAAGGAGGAAATATGAAAGAGAAAAATAAAAAAGTAATTACCAAGAAAGTAGAAGGAGAAACTTGGGAAAAAGCAAAAGATAAAGCCTTTGAAAAAGTAAATAAGAAAGCTAAAATAGATGGATTTAGACCTGGAAAAGCTCCAAAAGAAGTATATTTAAAACACTATGGAGAAGAATCACTTTTTTATGAAGCTGCTGATTTATGCTTAGACAAAGTATATGAAGAAGTAATGAAAGAAAATGAAAAAGAAGAAATAGTAGCTCGTCCAGAAATTGGTGTAAAATCTATTGATACAAAAGGTGTTGAACTAACATTTACTCTTACTTTAAAACCAGAAGTAACACTTGGAAAATATAAAGGTTTAAAAGCAAAAAAAGAAAAAGTAAAAGTGACAAAAGAAGAGATAGAAAAAACAATAGAAGAAATGAGAGATCACTATAAAGAAAATGTTACAAAAGAAGGAACAATAGAAAATGGTGATATAGCCATTATTGATTTTAAAGGATTGAAAGATGGCAAAGCCTTTGAAGGTGGAACAGCAGAAAACTACAATCTAACAATTGGTTCCAATACATTTATACCAGGATTTGAAGAACAGTTAATCGGAATGAAAACAGGTGAAGAAAAAAGTATAAATCTTACTTTCCCAGAAGATTATCATAGTGAAGACTTAAAAGGAAAAGATGTTGTATTTGAAGTAAAAATAAATGAAATAAAAGAAGTAATAGTTCCAGAATTAAATAAAGAATTTTTTGAAGATCTAAACATGGAAAATGTAAATACCAAAGAAGAATTAGAGAAAGTAGTAGAAGAAAATATAAAAACACAAAAAGAAGTAAATGCAGAAAATAAATATATGGATGATCTATTAGAAGAAGCAGCTAAAAATGTAAAAGTGGATATTCCACATGAAATGATTCATGAAGAAATAGATAGAATGATAGGTCAATATGAACAAAATTTACAAATGCAAGGTCTTACTTTAGAACAATTCTATAAATTTACAAATTCAGATGAAGATGCTCTTCGCACTCAAATGCATGAAGAAGCAGAAAAGAGAGTTACATTCCGTCTAATGCTAGAAGAAATTGCTAAAGTAGAAGGATTAGAAATTTCCGATGAAGAAGCAGAAAAGGAAGCAAAATCTTTAGCTGAAAAATATCATATGACAGAAGAAGAATTCTTAAAAGCATTTGGTGGATTAGAAATGGTTAAATACGATGAAAAAATGAGAAAAGCTATGGAAGTATTAAAAAGTAAAGAGGCATAAAATAAGCAAGTGAAAATCACTTGTTTTTTGTGGACTTTACAAATAATAAAAAAAATATTATAATTTAAAAAGAAAGTAGGAATAAGATGTTAACAAATAGTAAAATGGGGGGGGGGCAAATTAGATAAAAGCCTTCTAAATAAATATTTTTCTTATATACAAGATGGATAAAAATAATAAATAACTAGTTAAAATGTAAAAAAATATGA
>CATOOY010000053.1 GCA_951801995.1 uncultured Erysipelotrichaceae bacterium | reverse complement strand
ATATGTTTTACATCTTCTACTTCTTCTAACATATTTATAAGTTTATCAAATATTTCTTTTTCTTCTTTTTCTAAGGTTATTTTTTCTTTTGGTAAATATACTACTTCATCTATATCAAATACTATATCTTTGGTATCTTTAGACAATGCTTCTTTCATAGCAAATAAATCTTTTGGATCGCCATATATAATTATACTTTCTTCTTCTTTTTCTAAATCTGTGATGTCTATTTCATTTTCAATCATAATATCCATCGCTTTTTCTTCACCTATATCTTTTACAGATACAACAGCTAAGTGATCATATAAATAAGATACACTTCCCATGGCTCCCATTTTACAATGACATTTATTTAAAGCTGCTCTTAAATCACTTACTGTTCTATTTACGTTATCTGTTAAACATTCTACAATAAGTGTAGAACCTGCTGGTCCAAAAAGTTCATAGGTATTTTCAAAATAAGACTCATCTACTCCACTATTTACTTTATCAATTGCTCTTTTAATAATATCAGAAGGTACTTGTTCTTTTTTTGCTTTTTCTACTAATCTTTTTAAAGCTGCGTTACTTGCCTGTTCTACTCCACCTGCTTTGGCTACTGCATATATTTCTCTTGCATACATAGAATATAGTTTTGCTTTGGCTGCTCCTGTTTTTTGGATACTTGCTTTTCTTACTTCATATGCTCTTCCCATTTTACTTTCCTCTACTTTCTAAATTGACACTTTTCTTTAAAGCATCTTTGGCTGCTTCCATTTCGGCTTCTTTTTTACTATGTGCTGTTCCTACTCCATATAAAATACCATCGATTCTTACTTCTGCTGTAAAGTCTTTCATATGTGCAGGACCTTCTTCTTTTACAATTTCATATTTTAAACTTCTTTTATCTGTTTGTACAAGTTCTTGTAAAACAGATTTATAATCATGGAAAGCTTCTACTTCTCCTTTTTCTATCATTGGAAAAATATAATGATGCATAAAAAGATTTACTTTTTCTACTCCTTGATCTAGAAAAATAGCACCTATAAAGGCTTCAAATATATCTGCAACAATAGCTTTTCTATATTTGCCACCATGTTCATACTCCCCTTTTCCTAAACGTAAATATTCATTGAGTCCTAATTTTAAAGAATATTCATATAAGGCATTTTCGCAGACATAGTTTGATCTTTTTTTCGTCATTTGTCCTTCATTATCTTCTGTATTTTTATATAGATATTCACTCATGACCATTTCTAAGACTGCATCTCCTAGGTATTCTAATCTTTCATAGCTTTCCGTTTTGGCTTCATTGGCATAGGATGTATGCGTAAAAGCTGTATCAAATAAATCCTTATCTTTTATTTCTATTCCTAACTTTTTTAATATTTCCACGATATCACCTTTTGCTATTATATCATATTTCTTTTTTTCTTCCTAGTTTTTCTATATATTATATGATATAATATGCCACATTGAGGTGAAAACATGAAAAAATATTTCTCTTATCAAAAAGTTCCTTTTACTTTTTCTGCACAAATTCCTATTGGAATAGAAATCGAATTTGAGGGGGCTAAATTGTCTTCTTTACAAGAGAGGCTTTCTATTTATGAAAATATCCAAAATTCTTCTCATCAAGTTTGGCATGCAAAAAAGGATAGTAGTGTATCTCGTATTCTTCCAAATGATTTTCGAGGTGGAGAAATTGTTTCTCCCATCTTTTATAATAAGTCAAAAGATATTTATCGTCTGAAACGTATTTTACAAATTTTGAAAGAAGAAAAGGCTACTATAGGTGAACTTTCTTCTCTACAAGTTAGTATTGATCTTTCTATCTTTGAAAACAATCCTATTTATTTACAAAATTTCTTTATTTTATATTCATTATTTGAAGCAGAAGTTTATCGTTTTTCTTGTGCTAATAGAGATTCACTTCGAGAAAGTGCAGCTACCTTTGCACTTCCTTTAGGAGATCATCTTCTTTATTTATTGGACACTTCTAATCTGGTGGATAGTGATTTTTCTTCTTATCTTACAAGTTTACAACAATTTTTACGAGGAGATGGGAATTGTTTTTATGGGCTTTTTCTAGAACAGGAAGTAAATCAAAATGGCAGAAATAGATTGGAATTTCGTACTTGTAATACTTCTTTTGAAGAAAGAATTGTTTTTAATATTATTAACTTTTTTGTTCATTTGGTTTTGGCATCTAAAAGGTCTTCTTTTAAAGATATTCTCTCTTTTATAAAGCCTTTTTGGAATACAGAAATAAAACCTTTTCTTTCCCCTTTTCCTTCTTCTATATCTTGCTCTTTTTACCATGATTCTATTTTTCATGCGACGGAAAATTTAGAAAAAGCAAATTATTTTGCAAATATTTTATATACGACATCAAAAGAAAAAGAGTTGTTTTTGAAACAATATACTAAGAAGATGTAGTGTATCTTTTGAAAACTATTTTACTTTTTTTTCTTTTTTTAGTATAATATGGTAGGTGCTAAGATATGAAACAAATTCTTATTTTTTTTATTCATTGTTATCAAAAAATTCCTGGGAATTTTCATAATCATTGTAGATTTATTCCCACTTGTTCTTCTTATGCAATAGAGGCTTTAGAGGAATATGGTTCTATAAAAGGAAGTATGCTTACTATAAAAAGAATTTTAAAATGTAATCCTTTGCATAAGGGTGGTATTGATCTTGTACCTAGGAGGAAAAATATATGAAAAAGAAACTTGGAATTTTTTTAATGATTCTTATTTGTCTTTGTACATCTGCTTGTTTTAAAAGAGATGTTTTGGAAGATATTCCTATTTATACAACAGCTTATCCTATGGCATATATTACAGACAGGCTTTATGGAAAACATAGTGCTATTACAAGTATTTATCCAGATGGAACAGATATTTATTCTTATAAACTTACTAACAAACAAATTAAGGATTATAGTAAGGGAAGCCTTTTCATTTTTAATGGGCTTATTGATAAAGAAAAAAAATATGTTATTGAAATGATGGAATATAATAAAAATATTAAAATTATTGATACAACCCTTTCTATGGAATATAATTATGCTCTTCCTGAACTTTGGCTTAGTCCTTCTAACTTTTTAATGCTTGCTCAAAATATTCGAAATGGACTTAATGAATATATAACAAATCATTATCTAAAGGAAGAAATCAATGAAAACTATGATGCTTTAAAACTAGAAATATCTTCTTTAGATGCAAAGTTAAAACTGATCAGTGAAAGTGCTAGTAATAAAACGATTGTAGTTGCTAGTGATTTATTTAAATTTTTAGAAAAATATAATATCAATGTTATTTCTCTTGCAGAAAATGAAAATTTAACACAAAAAACAATTAGTGATGTAGAAAAAATGATTCAAAATAAAACAGTTCGTTACATCTTCGTAAATGACAATGAAGAAATCAGTAGTACTGTACAAAATTTAATTACGAAAACAGGTGTTAATACGCTTACTTTACACACTATTTCTAACTTATCGGAAGCAGATAGAAATGATAATAAAGATTATATTACACTTATGAATGAGAATATTGAACTGTTAAAACAAGAATTATATGAATAGTGGATTATCCACTTTTTTTTTACTTGTAAACCTTTTGTATTATTCTTGACACACTACATTCTAGTGTAGTACTATGAGATTGTAAATAATATAGAAAATAAAAAGCAGTTTGGAGGTAAAAAAATGAACACAAAAAAAGTTATTTTTAGAAAGGCACAATTGGAAGATATTCAAGCAATTGTAGATCTTTGTAATACTTGTTTTGAAGAGAAAACAGAGGTGGAAAAAGCAAAACATATCTTTTTAGAAAATCAAAAGGATGAAAATCATATTTACTTAATTGGAATAATGGATGATATAGTTGTAGCACATACTAAAATTACTATTATCCCTACTATATTTGAAAATATGGGAACCTATTCTATTTTGAATCATGTATGTGTTAAGCCAGAATATAGACGTCATAATATTGCTACAAAAATGTTAGATGAAGTAACTAAAATTTGCAGAAGTAGAAATTGTAAGGAAATGAAACTTTGGTCTAATAATTTTAGAGTAGCAGCACATGCTTGTTATAAAAATTATGGCTTTATTGTAAATGATGCTAAATTCTTTTCTAAAGAAATATAAGGAGTGTTTTATGAAAATAAGTAATGTATCTATTGGTGGATGGTTCCAACGAACTATGCTCCAATTATCTGAAATTTATGACTTTTTAAGAGAAGGAAAAAGTCAACTTGCTCTTGATGAAGATAAACTACAAGAGTTTCGTAAAAGTTTAAAAATTGGTAGTATTGATTATGGGGTTTGTGGAGAAGAATATATTCTTTTTACAACAGCAGAACGAGTAAATGTTAAAATATTTGAAGATGGACTTATTGTTCTTCATAATAAAAATGTAAGTGAAGAGACTCTTTTTACGGATATTGAAAAACTTACTGATTATTATGAAAATACATTATCCCCTGCTATGAACTACCTATTTAGTCTAGGGGCACCTGTTCCTAAGGAACTTGCAAATATTGAGACTGTATATCCTTATTTTATCGTTTGTGACAACTGTACAAAAGATGAAATGTCATTGTTACTTTCCAAAACAGAAAAACAGAAATATTTTGAATTCGATAATGCAAATTATAATGTTATTCGTGGAGATAAGTACTATTTTATTAACAATAAAAAACAATCTTTTGATAACATCCAAAGATATATTGAAGAACAAGTTTTTATTCGTGAGTTTAAGGGACAATTACACAGATACTTAAATTTACATAGAATTATTTGGGAAAAAATTGATAATGTAAAAGAAAATGCAAATGTTAAGGGTTCTGATATTGTTAAATTTACTACTAAATTAGAGGGATATGCTAAAACTGTTAATTTAATTGATGGAAGAATTAAGCAAATGTCTACTTATATTCCTACTCGTGAAAAAATCGCGAAATCAGATAAAGATTTGGCCGAATTTTTGGCTATTTCTGGGTATCGTTATGAAACACTTAGAGATACACTTGAATACATTAAATATTTGTGGGATATGACTAAAAACTATGTAACTTCTGCTCAAAAATTATTTGAAGGTTTAAAGGCAGATGTTACCAATAAATCTGTAGATAGTTTAACTATAGTTACTTCTATGAGTGCTGGAGCTTCTATTATTAGTCTTTTGACAGAGTCAGCTCCTAGTTTTACTATATTTGGTATCCTTTATTTCTTTATTCTCGCTATTCTTGGATGGAGCTTTACTAAAATCCTTAATACTATATCAAATAAGAGAAAATATGAAGTTTCTGATATTTCATATGATAAAAATATAGATTAATTTTTATGAAAAGATATATAAATACTTTTAAAGAGCTTCTTCATATTGCGAACAAAAAAACATGGATTATTATAGAGATGTTTATTAGTTCTGGTATTAATAATATAGCAAGTCTTCTTCCCCCTATCGCAACAGCTGGTATTATTGGTATTATTACCAATAATAATTTTGCTGGTATTTGGTTTTATGTTGTTTTATATCTATTATTTTATGTGATTTATTATGGTTCTTTACATTTTAACTATTATACTTATACTGTTTTAGCAGATTACTATCATTTAGAGGTACAAAAACTTCTTTTTGAGAAAATAGCAAGCAATGAAGCTATTTTTCAAAAATTTTCTAAGGGAAAAATTGTCGATACTTGTAGTGATGATATACGATATTTAGTAGATGTAATTGATTGTATTGTTAAAGCAAGTATGAGCATTGTTAAACTTCTTATTATTTTTGTTATCTTTATGTACTACAATATTTTAGTAGCTACACTTGTTCTTGTTTTAGATCTTGTGTATTTAAAACTTATGAATGATAACTCTAAAAATGTTTCTAAATATTATGAAGGAACAAGAAAATATGAAGATAAAATTATTGATATGCTAAATCAAATGCTTAGTAATTTAAAACAGGTTAAAACACTTCATCTGATGCCTAATCTAAATAGGAATTTAGATAAATCTAGAAAAAGATGGGAAGAACAATATGATAAAAAAAGAAAATATATGACAGAAAGATATTGTAAGATTCCTTTTCTTGTATATGTGGGAAAAATTTTACTTTATATCTTCTTAGCTTATCTTGTTATTCAGGGTAAGATGACACTGGATAAACTTGTTTTACTCATCAGTTATTTTGAAATGACAATTACTTGTACAGATTTAATGCTAGATAATTTATTAAATTTAAGTAATTATGGTGTACGTGTAAAACGTATTAAAACGATTTTAGAATATACTCCTCAAAAGGAAATCGACTTTGGAGAAATTGATAATGATTATATTAATGGCGTTGTTGAATTTAAAAATGTTATTTTTGAAAGGAAAAATAAAAGAATATTAAATAATGTTTCTTTTAAAATTTATCCAAATGAAACCACTGTTATTGTAGGACATAGTGGTAGTGGAAAAACTACTATTATAAATTTGTTATATCGTTTATATAGAATTAAATCAGGAGAAATACTTATTGATGGAGAAAATATTTATAATTATACCAAACATGTATATGCTTCAAATGTTTCAGGTGCATTTCAAAAACCTTTTGTTTTTGAAATGAGTATTAAAGAAAACCTTTCTCTTGTAGATGATAACTTTTCTAATCAAATAGAAGCATGTAAAAGAGTGGGCATTCATGATTATATTTCTTCTCTTCCGAAAGGATATAATACTATTCTTTCAGAAAGTGAATCTTTACTTAGTGATGGTCAAAAACAATTGCTTGCTATTGTAAGAGCTATTTTATCTAAAGCCGAAATTCTTCTTTTTGATGAGGTTACTAGCAATATGGATCCTGAAACGACTATAAAGATTTCTGATATTTTAACAGATTTAAAGCAAGACCATACTATTATTATCATTACTCATAAACCAGAAATTATGAAAATAGCAGATAGGGTTATTGTTTTAAATGATGGTAAAGTAAGTGCGAAGGGATTTAATAATGCTGTTTTTGAGAAATCTTCTTTATATAGAGAACTTCGTAATAGAACATTTGCAAGTGTTAGTAAATTTGAGGAATAAAACATTTTTTTAACTTAGTTTTTCATCACGAGTCCTTTATTTTAAATACTGTATGAGTTATTTAATATCTATTTTACTACTAATTTACTACTTTTTATGGAAGTTTTAAATTTTTCAAGGAATTTTTAAATCTTAAAGAAAATACTTGCTAATAAACCATTTTTAATGCTATAATGAATATGTCAAGGAAACTTGCGTAAAATAAAAAAGGAATGCCTAGTTTTGAAGAGTTAGGTACTATTCCTATTTCAATTGATTTAGTACCGACTTATACAGTGAACTGAACCCCAAAAGTTGGACAGTTTAATTATTCAAGGATTGTAACCTGTAATTCACAGGGGACATTCCTTTTAATTTTTCTTTAATTCTATCATAATTATAATAATTAATATAGTCATCTATTGCTAAAATTAATTCATCTATCGTTTTATAATTATCCTCTTGATCATAAAACATTTCAGTTTTAAGAAGTCCAAAAAAGTTTTCCATCATTCCATTATCCATACTATTTCCTTTTCTAGACATACTTTGTTTTATTCCTTTATTCTTTA
>CATOOY010000052.1 GCA_951801995.1 uncultured Erysipelotrichaceae bacterium | reverse complement strand
ATTTCAAATAAAATATCTCTTAATTCCATTGCTCTTTCAAAATCTAGATTTGCTGCTGCTTCTTTCATTTCTTTTTCTATTTTGATAATAAGCTTTTTCTCTTCTTCTTTACTCATCTTTGTATCTACTTTTTCTACTTCTTCTTTATTATTACTAATTAGATCTCTTATTTCTTTTTGAACTGTTTTTGGAATAATATTATGCTTTTCATTATATTCTTTTTGTATTGATCTTCTTCTTTCTGTTTCTTTTATTGCTTTATTCATTGCGTCACTTATTTCTTCTGCATACATGATAACATGTCCACTGGCATTACGGGCTGCACGTCCTATGGTTTGGATTAGACTTCTTTCACTACGTAAAAATCCTTGTTTATCTGCATCCATAATAGCTATTAAACTTACTTCTGGGATATCGATTCCTTCACGTAAAAGGTTTATTCCTACAATAACATCATATTTTCCTAAGCGTAAATCACGAATAATTTTTAATCTTTCAAATGTTTTTACTTCATTGTGTAAATAGCATGCTTTTATATCTAATTTTTTTAAATAGTTTGTTAATTCTTCTGCCATACGGATAGTTAGGGTTGTTACTAAAACTCTTTCATTTTTGTCTTTTCTTATTATGATTTGTTCTACTAAATCATCTATTTGTCCTTTTACACTTTTTACTTCTATTGTTGGATCTAATAATCCTGTTGGTCTTATTATTTGTTCTACAATATTTTGTGATTTTTCTTTTTCATAATCTCCTGGGGTTGCTGATACATAAATTACATTATCTATTTTTTTTTCAAATTCTGTAAAGGTGAATGGTCTATTATCTAGGGCGCTTGGAAGTCTAAAACCATAATCTACTAAAACACTTTTTCTTGCTCTATCACCGTTGTACATTGCTTTCACTTGTGGAATTGTTACATGGGATTCATCGATTACTAAGAGATAGTCATCTTTAAAAAAGTCCATGAGTGTAGTTGGGGTTTCTCCTTCTTTTTTAAGTGCTAGATGTCTTGAATAATTTTCTACACCTCTACAAAAACCTGTTTCAGCTAGCATTTCTAAATCATAATTTGTTCTTTCCATTAATCTTTGATGTTCTAATAATTTGTTGTTATTTTTGAATTCTGTTAATCTTTCTTCTAATTCTTTTTTGATATTTTCAATTGCTATTTTTAATTTTTCTTCACTTGTTACAAAGTGACTTGCTGGAAAGATAGTTATACTTTTTTTCTCATTTATTACAGAACCACTTAGTGTATCGAATTCATATATTCTATCTATTTCGTCTCCAAAAAAGTCTACTCGTATGGCTTTCCCATGCCAAGAAATGGGTACTATTTCTAATATATCTCCTCTTACTCTGAAGGATCCTCTTTTTAAATCCATATTATTTCTTTCATAATACATTTCTACTAATTTTTCTAATACTTTGTCTCTATTAATTTCTTCTCCTTCTTTTAATGTTATTGTTTTCTTTTCATATTCTTCTATTTCTCCAATTCCATAAATACAGGAAACGGAAGCGACAACAATTACATCATTGGAAGAGAGTAGGGATGCTGTTGCAGAATGACGAAGTTCATCTATTTCATCATTAATGGATGCATCTTTTTCTATATAAGTATCTGTTTTGGCTACATATGCTTCTGGTTGATAGTAATCATAATAGGAAACAAAATATTCTACATGATTATTTGGAAATAATTCTTTTAATTCCGCATACAGTTGTCCTGCTAGTGTCTTATTATGAGCAAGTACTAGAGTAGGCTTATTTATTTCTTTTATAACATTCGCAATAGTAAAAGTTTTTCCTGTTCCTGTGGCACCCAATAAAACTTGATGCTTTTCCTTGTTTTCTATTCCCTTTACTAGTTTTTCTATAGCTTGGGGTTGGTCTCCACTTGGTTTATATTTTGATACTATTTCAAACATAATGACCTCCTTGTTATGACTATAATCAGCTAAAATATTTGTGTCCTAACTGATGTACTTCAAAATTTGAATTTTTTGTTTAGTCTTGTTTACTTTTATATATTTATTCGCTAAATTCTCTAAATCAACCATAAAATCCAACTTTTCTAAAAAATATTGTAACATACTTCCAACTATCAGTAAAATTATATTTTAAAATCAAGTTTAATTTTAAACATGAAGGTTAACTATAAAATTATATTTATTCAACTAATATTAATTATTTTTAATTAGACGATTTTCTTCTAATATTTTTTAATTTTCTAGTGGAAACTAATAACTTTGCTTCAAAGGAATATATTCTTTTTTTTATATCATATTTACTAAAAAAAAATAAGTCTTTGCTTATTTTTTATTTATTTTTCTTTAATAAGACGTATTACAATTTCGTAATAATCTTGTAAATCCATTTCTTCTGTATCTACTTTTACTCCTAATCCTTCTATTTGTGATGTTGTATCACGAGCTATATTAATAGCTTGTCTCATGTTAAATGAAAGGGGAGTCCCTGTCCCTACTGTTGTCATTGGTTCTTCCTTTGGCATAGTAGTAGTTGGTATTTGTTCATTTATTACTGGAGGAATAGGAGGAGCTGAAATTATATTTTCTGTTGGTATTGTTGATTCATTTATTACATTATTACCATTATTTGCATATATTTCATTACGTGAAATCAAATTATTTTTATCTATGATAGAAGATAAAGATATTGTTGAATTTTCTTCTTTTTCTCCCTCATCATTTGATGTTATATTCCCTGACAGTGGGGGAACAATAGAACTTGTAAATGTATCTAGTGAACTTACTTCATTATTTACTGGTTGGCTTACTGGTTGATTCACTGGTTCTACTTTTGTAAATATAGAATCATCTGTTAATGGATTTACTGTAGTATTTATATTATTATTTAATTCTGCTTGTTTATTTTCTTGTACCATTTCTCTTCCAGGTAATACATCAAAAAATCTTCCTTCTGATTGTGAAGGTATATTTTGCATTTCCTCTTTTGGCATATTTATACTTTCTTGTTTTAAACTTGTAGTGAACATAGTATCAGGTTGTATTCCTATTTGTTGACTATTTATTGCTTCATTATTTGAAACTAGATTTTGTACTTGTGCTGTCTGTGGCTGAGGAATACTAGGATTATTTATTGGTTCTATAATTGGTTGATTCATATTCATGTTTGTTCCTGTTTGTACATCATTTTCTATTACTGCATTGGGAATCGTAAATTGATTCATTGGGTCATTATTATTCATATTTTCTTTCTCCTTTTTATTCTTTTTTTCATAAAATTCATTTATTATATCTAAAACATCTTGTTCTTCTTTTGTTAGTTTTTGTACTGGTTTACTTTCTTCTATTTTTGGTAAAAACGATGGTATCTCTTTTTGTTCTAAAGGTGATACTTTTTTAGTAATCATTTTTTGTATTTCTTCATCCAATTTTTTTACAGTCATTCTTTCTTTTATAATACGGTTTAGCATTTCTTTTTGTTTTATTGTATCACTAATTCGCAATAAAGAACGAGCATGCCTTTCTGAAATTTTCTTTTCCAGTAATGCTTCTTGTACTGATTCTTCTAAATTTAAAAGTCTTAATTTATTGGCTAAACCTGCTTGACTCATCCCTAATTTTTCTGCAATTTGTTCTTGGGTTTTCCCACCCATATCTAATATCTTTTTTATTGAGATTGCTTCTTCAATAGGAGTAAGATTTTCTCTTTGCACATTTTCTATTAAAGCTATTTCAGAACTATCTTTATCATCTAGATTATTTATAATAGCTGGTATTTCTCTTAAACCTGCCATAATACTTGCTTTATATCTTCTTTCTCCTGCTATTATCTCATATTTATCTCCAATACTTCTTACTATAATTGGTTGAATTACACCATATTTTCTAATGGATTCTGCTAATTCATTGATTTTTTCTTCTCCAAATTTTATTCTTGGTTGAAATCTATTTGGAAGAATATCATTGATATTCAGGATAGAGACCTTTGTATCTAGTGCCATCTTACTACCTCCTATTTTATTCTTTATAATTTATCATACTATAATTTGTAAAATATTTCAATAAAAGAAATTAAAATTTATAAAGTATTTCACTTTTTTTCATTTTTTTTAATAACTTATAGCAAATTTCCATTATTTTCCATTTGTTTTTCGTTAGCAGTTGGTGTATGTTAAAAATGAGGTGCTTTTATGGAATACTTAAAAAAACATAAAGATTATTTAAATAATAAAGATATTCATAAACAACTTTTATTTTTACTTTTTAAAAATGAAAATCCTTTTACTTTCTATTTAGATTTAAAAAATGATACTATTCATTATTTAATCTTTGGCAAAAAAGTAAAATTTATTCAATTTATTTTTCAAAAACCAGAATGGTCACAGTATAATAATTTTGATATTTTAGAATCGGGTTTACAGAAAAAGAAAATTGCAAGGAATTATGTCTTAGAAATAGATGAAATTAATCAATATAATTTTATTTTATTTCCTAATACCAATTTTTTTGATTTAAAATATTGGGCTTTTAAAGATGAAAATCATGAATTTAATAACAATTATTATATGGTATATGTTTTAAATTTGGATTTTGTGAGAAAAAGAAAAAATAATAAATATTATCCTATTTATAAATTGTTATCTCCATTTTTTGAAGAAAAATAAAAAGAAGTTCTTTTACAAAGGCTTCTTTTTTATATCACTGTATTTTCTTGGATATTTTGTTTTTGTTTTTTCTAATTTTTGAAAAATAGGTAAGGTTCTTTTTCCTTGACTATATGGTAGTTCGAATTCTATTTTATCTAAGTATTTTACATTTAATTCTTTTTTTAATTTATCCAAATCTTTTAATTCCTCTTCTGCATTTCCTTTCATAGGAATAAAATAACCATTTTTTTTAACAAGGGGAATAGAATACTCCATTAATATGTGCAGATGTGCTACAGCACGAGATGTAACAATGTCATACATTTCCCTTACTTCTTTTGCATATTCTTCAGCCCTTGCTTCTATTATATCTAATTTTTCTAATTGAAGTTCTTGCTTTACTTCCTTTAAAAAACTTATTCTTTTTCCTAATGAATCTACTAATGTTACGGATAAATTGGGAAATAAAATTTTTAAAACTATACCTGGAAAGCCAGCACCAGTTCCTATATCACACAAGGATAGATTTTCTTTTAAATTTATGGCTTTTACAAATGTACTGCTATCATAAAAGTGCTTTAGATATACTTCTTCTTTTTTGGTAATACCTGTTAGATTCATTTTTTCATTCCATTTAATTAATAGTTCATAATATTTTTCTAATTGTTTTAATTTGTTAGAATCTATTTCTATGTTTAATTCTTTTAAACTATTTATAAACTCATCTATGATCATGTTTTACACCCTTTTTTATATAAATCATTAAAATACTGATATCCGAAGGATTTACTCCACTAATGCGTAAGGCTTGTCCTATAGAAGCGGGCCTTACTTCTTTTAACTTTTGCCTTGCTTCACTTGCTATATTTTTTATATCATCGTAATCTATATTTTCTGGAATTTTTTTATTTTCTAAATCTAACATTTTTTGTACTTCTTGTTCTGTTTTTTTTAAATATCCTTCGTATTTATTATTTAATTCCACAGCTTCTTTTATTTCTTTTTCATATGGAATTTCTATAAAATATTCCATTTTGTCTATAGACCATTCAGGTCTTTTTAATAAATCATATAAAGTGATAGAATCTTTTAAAATTGGACTTCCTATTTTTTCAAAATAAACGTTTATTTCTTTTTTTGGTGTAGTTTTTGTATTTTTTAATAAATTTGTTAATTCTTCTATTTTTTGCTTCTTTTCTATTAATTTTTGATATTTTTCTTCTTCTATTAAACCTACTTCGTAGCCATACTCTCGAAGGCGTAAATCAGCATTATCATGTCTAAGCAAAAGTCTATATTCTGCACGAGATGTGAGCAATCTATATGGATCTCTTATACCTTTGGTAACTAAATCATCTATTAATACACCTATATAAGCATCATTTCTTTTTAAAATAAGTGGTTCTTTTTTTTCTAGTTTTAAAGAAGCATTGATCCCTGCTATTAGTCCTTGGCACGCTGCTTCTTCGTATCCACTTGTACCATTGATTTGTCCTGCTGTAAATAAATTTTCAATTATTTTGGTTTCAAGTGACTGTTTTAACTGTGTAGGATAAATGGCATCATATTCTATCGCATATCCATATTTGTTTATTTTAGCTTTTTCAAATCCTTCTAAGCTATGTACCATTTTTTCTTGTACATCTTCTGGCATACTTGTAGAAAAACCTTGCAAATAGATATCATCATAATATAAACTTTCTGGCTCTACAAATAATTGATGTTTTTCTTTTTCGCTAAATCTAACAACTTTATCTTCAATGGATGGACAATATCTTGGTCCTACTCCTTTAATATCATCTAATCCACCATACATACTCGATTTATTTAAATTATCTTTTATGATTTGATGTGTTTTTTCATTTGTATATACCAAATAACATGGAATTTGGTTTTCCACTTCATATCTTGCTTTGTTATCATGACTAAAGGTATATAATTCATCTGCTCCTGGTTCCAATTTTAACTTTGAATAATCAATAGAACTTTTCTCTATTCTTTGTGGTGTTCCTGTTTTTAGTCGAATGATTTTAAAACCTAATTTTTCTAAATTATCACTTAAATATAAACTTGGTTTTTCTCCATGTGGCCCTTCTCTATGTCTTGTGTCTCCTATTAGAATATCTGCATTCATGTAAGTTCCTGTTGTAAGAATAACTGCTTGTGCTTCTATTTTTTCTTTATTATCTAAAATTACTCCTTTTATTTTATTATTTTCTACTATTAAGTCTTCTACAAGTGCTTCTTTTATTTGTAAATTTTTTGTTTTCTTTAATTCTTCTCTCATATTTTTTGGATATGTTACTTTATCTGCTTGTGCTCTTAACGATCTTACAGCTGGACCTTTTTTGAAATTTAACATTTTCATTTGGAGTAGGGAAGCATCTGCAATTTTTCCCATTATACCACCTAAAGCATCTATTTCTCTTACGACAATCCCTTTTGCACTTCCTCCTATGGATGGATTACAAGGCATGGTTGCTATATTTTCAATTCTTCCTGTTATGAGAAGCGTTTGGTGGCCTTTTTTAGCACATGCATATGCTGCTTCACATCCTGCATGGCCTGCTCCTACCACTATTATTTCATACTTCATTTTATCGCCTTCTTTTTTTTAAAACATTATACTATTCATTTGATTTATTGACAAGTTTTCTTTTTTTTATTTCTATTCCATATTTTATTATTATAATTATGATTAAAGTATAAAAAAGATAAAAATATATGGACATTTTCTTTTTTGGACATGTACATTCTTTTTCTTTTGTTTTTGATATTTTTAGTGGTTTTGGCAAATTTTTAAGAGATATATTTAATTTTGAAATTTTATTTTTGAATGTTATCATTTCATTTTCATAACAATGCTTTTGATTTGATAAAATGCCAACTTCTTTATATGGATATTCTTTTGTTCCTTCTTTTCTGTATTCTTTATCATAAATTTTTGTTATATTATAATATCTATAAAAAGTATCTCTATATCTATATTCAGTTTCTTTTTTTACTTTTCTATAATCCTTATTCCCCAATTTGCCATATTTACTTTGACTAAGGTATGCAACTAGCGCCCATTCACTATTCTTCATCGCATGGGAATTTAATCTATCTGCATTAAA
>CATOOY010000051.1 GCA_951801995.1 uncultured Erysipelotrichaceae bacterium | reverse complement strand
CTTCTGCCTGAGCTTGTGCTTCTGCCTGAGCTTGTGCTTCTGCCTGAGCTTGTGCTTCTGCCTGAGCTTGTGCTTCTGCCTGAGCTTGTGCTTCTGCCTGAGCTTGTGCTTCTGCCTGAGCTTGTGCTTCTGCCTGAGCTTGTGCCTCTGCCTGAGCTTGTGCTTCTGCCTGAGCTTGTGCTTCTGCCTGAGCTTGTGCTTCTGCTTGAGATTTTACTTCAGATTTTTCTTCTAATTGAGAATTAGTATTATAGCTTGTAAAATTACTCTGAGCAACCATTTCTTGTTCTATTGCTTTTGGTTTTGCTTCTTCTACTTTTTCACTAACAATTTCATTTGGTAAAGTCAACGTAGCTAAATCTACATATAATTGTTTAGTTTCACTATAATAGAAAATAGAACCATCATATTCAAAGTAATCTTGTAAATTTATTTGATAATATTTAATAATATCATCCTGTGTAGTAGTAGAAGGTATATTATTAGAAACATTATCTTCATTTTCTTTTGAATCTGAACTATCTGTTGTATCAGAAGTATCTACTTTATCAGAAGAATCTGTTTTATCAGAAGAATCTTCATACTTAGCAAATATACTATTTGTTATTTTATCAAATTCTTCCATAGCTTTTTGGAAATCCTCTTCGCTCATATTGCCTGCATTAAACTTACCTTCAGCTAATGCAAATTGATCAGATGCAATTGTTAAACGATTTAAATCATCACTTGATAAATCAATATTTGTACTATAATTGTCTCCCCCACCTTCAAAATGTTCGCCATTTTCATTCATTTCATCTCTTTCAGCAGGAGTAATATCGCCATTTTCAACAGCATCATCATTATCTTTTTTATCTTGTTCAGTAAATACAACCTCTGTTTTAGTCTTCTCCTCTACTACTTCTTCAGTAACAGGTACAAATTCAGTTTTTTCTTCTTTATTTTTACTTTGTTTTGCTTTCTTTTCTGTTTCTTTTACTTTATCTTTTGACCATAATTCAAGACTTTTATCACGTTTTTCAGTACCTTCACCTTTAACAGTAACACTAGATTTATCACGAGGTGCAACATCACCTGTTCCATTACTATTTCCTTGGTCATATCCTCCCAAATCATATCCACCGAATATACTAGCAGAATTACCAAGTCTTTTTTCAAGAACATCTTCCGCATTTGTTACATTTTTAAGTTTGAAGTTCTTTATTCTTTCTTGAATCATTTGAACAAGAACATCATGTCTATTTATTCCATTTTGTACTTCTTTTTCTACATTAGCTCTTCCTTCTGAAACAATTTTAGCATATAAACTTTCATTTGTGTTATTAATTGCTTTATCAGAAGTGATAGAAACAGAGCGTATAGAACTTGCTAAATCAGAATAAGTCTCTTCCCAAAAAGTACGATGACTTTCTTCTTTTCCTGTTTCATGGATAGTAATGTCATTTATAGTGTTGCAAAATGAATCAGAAAGACCATCACCAACAATTAATTTATATAAATTAACAGTACCATTATTATCTTTTGCATTCATACTATCTGCTTTTTCTAAAGTTAATCCTTTAGCATTTGCACTTTGTAAAAGTTGAGCAAGTAAATAAGAAGCTGGAGCATTTTCTCCAAAAACACCTTCTTGATCATTTAGAAAATTACGATAGTAAAGTTCATTCCATGCATCATATAATATAGCTTTTTCTGCATTATCTGCTTTTAAATAAGATTGATAGATAGATTGTGCTTCATTTACTACTGCTGCTACTTTTTTATTATTCAAAAATAAATTATTTGCATCAAAATTGGCACCATTTTCAATAGCAGATACATAATCCTCGCTAAAATGAACCCAAGTAAGAAGTGTATTATTTAAATCTAATTTATTAGCTAAATCTTGTTCCTGATCACTTGATAAATTCATTTGATTTGCAACAAATTTAACTTGTAAAATCTTATTATCATCATATTTTTTTAAGAAACCACTTTTTTGAAGAGCCTCTGTATCTGTTAGACTCTTATCTGCAATTTCTATTGTATCATTTTTAAATAAAGTTTGATCAATTTGTAAATCTGCACCTAAAGCCATTCTAGCTTGTGAAAGTTTATTTCCTTTTTTATAAAATAAATCTGTAACAAATTGACTATCATCTATTAATTCTATCCCAGCTGTAGAAGCAAAAGAGCAAGTATTTAATACAAATTCTACAGCAGCTGGATTCTCGCTTAATTTTTGTTTAAAAGTTTTGTCCTCGGTATAAGAAATTAAGAAATTCTTAAACTTTTTACGCAACTTAGTATCATGTGTACGATTCCACTCTGCATAAGTACGCATAACATAATTTGCATCCTTAGCAGCCTCTGTATCTCCAAATAAAAGTTTTGCATCAAAAGCAATTGTATCAGAAGTAACATCAACTAAATCTGCTTTCACTTTATCAGTAAAGTTCATCCATTCTTCAATAGAAAGAGGATGTTTAGCACTTGCTACCTCAAGCTTTTGATCCTCAGTAAGATTATGAAGGTTCGCAATTGTAAGTAAATGAGCAATTTCATCTGCCTCCAAATCTAAACCATTCGCTCTTGCAGTTTTAACAATTTTTGCAGCACGATTTGCATCATTTGTATAAATTTCTTTTATTTCATCTAAAGTAAGACCTGATTGAATCTCACCTTTTGTACTAACAGGATGAATATCTTCCTTATTCATTTTTACAGCAGTAGGTGTAATCTTTGTCTCATCATTTTTAGTTTCTACTGCCTGTGATTGAGATGCCACATGATAAACAGCATATGCACCAATACCACCTACTACTCCAGCAATACTAGTTGCCCCTACGGTTAACATGACCCCTGCTTTCACAGGATGTTTGTTTGCCCAATCAAAGAAACGAACATTTTTTGCATCAGCTAAAAGATTACTATAAATAGAATAAGATTCCCTTAAATTTAATAAATATTGATAATAATCGTTTTGTTCAAAATTAAATTCATCTTGTTCTTCTTCAAGAATTTTTTCCATATTTTCTATAACTTCTGCAGATATAGAAGTATCTTTTCCTTTATAAACATTAGATAATTTTTCCATAAAATCATCAACAAAAGTATCTTTTGCTTCTAATATTCTTGTATAAATTTCTCTTTGTTCCTCTGTAAATTCAGATTCTACTGCGGCAAGATAATTTTCTAAATTCGTTCTTCTCGATTTATTAAGATCATTTTTTCCTTGATATGTATTATTCAATATACTTAAAGAAGAATTAATTATATCTGATACACTCATATTATTATTCATATATATCTCTCCTTATCTTTATTTTTCTTTTTTATTCCCAGTAGGAGAATATCCATCATTTACAAGGGATGAACCTTCACAAACATCCCATTTTATATCTTGAGAACCACCTGTAACTTTTCTAGTACGGTAGCTATAATATTTTTTATCTACAACACTTTGTACATTTTTATAAACAGGTTCCCTTTTTTCACTTGTTCCATACCCTGTTAAAACATTAACGGTTTTATAAAGTGGTATTGTTTTTGTAGTATATCCTGTACAATAAGTTACATTATGTGTACCAGCTGTTTTAGTTCTTGTTTGTTTACGATAAACATTGTAAGCTCTATAATCACAATTCTCACAGTTATCAGTACCAGAAGATACCCAAATATATCTTACAGTATCACTAGCATCTGAAGGAGCAACAGCATCATATAGTTTTACAAGACCTGCATCTTGCCATGCACCATAAACATAAGAACCATTTGGTTCAACTCTTGTTCCATAAGAAGCACAAACTTTTTCTGTTTTAGTACCAGATTGAACTTGTACCTGCTTATAAATTGGTTTATTTTCATCTCTATAAGTAATAACATTATATCCTGTCAAAATCTTTTGATCTACAGTAGTACGTATTGTCTTACTTTTTACTTGTTTTAACTGTGTTGGATATTGTTGTGTATCTGTCCAGTCAGACCAAGAAGACCAATTTGAAAATGAACCATTTGTAACTTTAATATATTCGCAAATATATTCCTTTGTAGGATCTGGTGGCGTAGGTGTTGGATTACAATCTGGACAAACCTGATTGATAACAATATTTGTAATATTATTTACAATATTAGTAACAGATTGTTGTGGTGTTACCACCTTACGAATAATTGGAGTTGCAACATCCTCTTTATTCTTTTCACAAACTGTAGTTTTACAGTAATCATAGCATCCCATGTAGACAAGTAAATAATTCTCTTCAGAAGAACATTTTAAATTTACTTTCATGATATATTCTTCTTCATTCTCTTTAGTTATTTCAACATATGATTTTTCCTTATCACAAGCCTTACCATTTTTATCAGTAAAAGGTAAAATAATCTTCTTATCAAGCATTTCGCCTAATGTCATTTTTACCTTATCACCAACATTTTGTGGAAGACGTGGTGTTGTATAATAACTTTTAGCAGCATCTTTCATAGCAATAATGTTTTCATTAAAAATGCGGTCATAAAGAACTGAATTTGTATCATTATTATTTTTATTAGAACCTAAATTGATTTTATTTAAATCACTTTTTGTTGGAAATAACCATAATAACAAGAATACAAATAATGAGATAACTAATATTTGTAAAACCAAGTCCTTAACTGAAAATTTATCTTTTCTTTCTTCGTACATAATTTTCCCCCTCTTTCTTGGTTACGGCATACTCTAACATAAGATTTCTATTTTGTCAAGCAATTTTATTAAATATACAAAATTTTTAATTTCTGCCACTTCAATTGTATCACAAGCAGAAAGTGAAAGTCAATTTTTTATTTGTACAATTGTACAACCCTGATTAAAATTAGACACCTTAAAAGCAAAAACATTTTTATTCATTTGCAAAACCCCTTGTGTAGCTTTTCGCAAAACACCTGCTCCCACACCATGAATAATAACAACAAAAGTATTTTTCATCTTATGATTATCACGGATAAAATCACAAATAGCAACTCTAGCACTCATCTCATCATAACCATGTAAATCCAAAGTTGGCAAATGAGACATAAATAAAATATCATCTAAAGTCATGGATATACTCTCTTACTTCTTCCTTTGTTGGAACAGAATATCTTCCACCAATTCTTTTCGTAGAAACAGCCCCTGCTGTGTTAGATATTTGAAGACACTTTTCAAAATCATAACCATTGGAAAGAGCATAAACAAAAGCACCATGAAAAATATCTCCTGCACCTGTAGAATCTACTGCGTCAATCACAAGGGATGTCATAATTTTTAATTCCCCATCTTGTTCATATAAACATCCCTTAGCTTCTAAAGTAACAATAATATGTCCTTTAAATTTATCCTTTAATTTTAAATAAATATTTTGAAGCGAAGTATTATCCGCAAAGTCAAAAGAAAGACCAGTTACCTTTTCAGCAAAATCTTTAGAACAAATCACATAATCACAAAATGTACATAATTCTAATATTGTATCCTCTGTTCTTCCAGCATCAATAATAGAAACAGCCTCTTTATTTTCTAAAATCATTTTTTTAGAAAGAGCATATTCTTGTCCATCTGTTAAAATATAATCTGGGTGATAAGGAAAAGAAACTGGATTCATAACAATAGGTTTCCGATAGGTAAGTGTAGTTCTAGTTCCCTTCTCCTTATTTACAATAATATGAGAAACAGGTGTAGAAAATGAATCATTTATTTCTAAAAAATCAATATTCACATTTGCACTTTTAAATTCTTCTTTTAATATATTTCCATATAAATCATTCCCAATAACACCAAGAAAAAAAACATTAGCCCCCCATTTCCCAAGTGTATAAGCAGCAGTAGAAGCAGGCCCCCCACCACACTCAATTACTTCCTCAATTCTATTTTTGGTATTTTCAATAGGAAAAGAATCAAGTGGCATTGTTATATCATAATTAGCAAGACCAATACATACAATTTTCTTCATTTTAATTTCTCCTTACTTTTATTTTATTATAACAATTTTCTTCTTTTTTTTCTATTATCTCCTACTAAAAATTTAAAAATATAATGAATTTGACAAAAAAAAGACTTAATATAATAAGTCCCACCCTAGTTAAAAGACACAATTTCTATCAAATAAAATTCGAAATATTTTTATCAATAGGATTTTACTAACTTACCATTAGAATACACATCTGTACGCACTAAAATTTCTGTATTGGTTTCATAATTATATTTATAAATTTTTTCAACATAGGAATTTGTCGTAACATCAAACTGTTCCACTCTAGAATAATAAGTAAGTTTATTATTTACATAATATTCTACTCTTATTAAAGTTTTATTATCATTTTCATAAATAGAAGTAGTTCTATCATAATAAAGTGTTGGAATTTTCACTTCAGGAGTAGAAATAGCACTCGTCTTTTCATTCGTATGCACATCACTATTTACATTTTGTGAAAAAGGAGTTGTATCTATTTGTTTATTAGTATCATTATTATTTTTATAATTATTACTAGAATTCTTCTTATCAGAATTTACCATATTGGAATTCTCTGTTTCTTCCACTTCAACAGTTACTGAAATAAAATTCTCAGAATCCTTATTTTTTTGTATAGTTGAACTAGATGCAGCTTCTTTTTTATAGGATAATCTTGACTGGCTAATAGTGATAGGGAATTGATAAAGCATAGGTAAATTTTCAACCACTGCTCCCCCTACTACAGTAGTTACTACAAATACTATTTGTAAACTTTTTCTAAACATATTTTGTTCCTCCTAATCTTTTATATTATAACATATATTTTATGCAATTTTATTATATAATGAATATCTTTGTCAAGAAAAAAAGGAATTTCCATCAAAAAAGATGGAAAATAATATAAATAAAAGAAATTCAACCACTAACTTTCTCTAGCATGTATAACAGCTTGTACCACTGCTTTGTTTGGGAGGCAATATATAAATTCAACTTAAATGAAGAATTATTCTACATCCAAATTAATTATATCATATTCAAGTTTTACATTGTACTTATATTGGTAATAATCCAATTTTTGTTAAAACTAGCATTAATAAATACATTATTCCTAAATTTATAATATAAATAAAGAAATAAGCAATTGCTCCAAAAACTGGTGCATCTCCATGTTTATAAAATGTTCCTACAATTGCTCTACTTATAATCATTAAAATCGTGTAAAGAGAGACTACTTCTAATAAAATACTATTTGCAATTGGGTTAGATAATATAGGAATATTATCAATCGTATTATAACATAACCATGCTCTAATACAAAAACTTATAAAACTTATTATTTGGTACATAATTAACCTCCTGAATATAATAATTATTATAGCACAAATAATACATAAAAAATACCCAACTTCCATAAAAAGAAATTAGGTAAATTGACTTAAGGCTTCGTAAGTTTCTTAAATACCAATCTATCAAATTATAACATAAAAACCTAGTTATGAAAACTAGGCTTTGAATGACTTAGAGCTTCAAAAGTTTTCTAAGCACCACTCATTAATATTATACTATAAAAATTTATATTTATTCATTAGGATAACCCATTATTCTTAAAATATCGTTAATATCTATAGAATTAAGTTTACTATCCAATTTTTTAACTTCTTTCTCTATTACTTTTACTAAACTATTATTGGATTGTCAACAGTTTTTTAGACAAATTTTATAAGGACACTTGCAATCTGTAATGAGCAGGTTTCTGATAATCTAGAGAACCATGAATGCGAATGTTGTTATACCAATTCACATAATCAAATAATTCGCGTTCTAACTCTTCAAAAGAATCAAAACATCTATTATATGCAAACTCCGTTTTTATAATTTTATAAGTTGCTTCTGCTACTGCATTGTCATATGGACATCCTTTTTTTGATAATGATCTTTTTATTTGAAAGGTTTCTATTAATTCAT
>CATOOY010000050.1 GCA_951801995.1 uncultured Erysipelotrichaceae bacterium | reverse complement strand
TTTTACTGATGTAATCTCCAAGTAATTCATCTCCCTCCAGTATATATTCTATACATTTTCATTGTATCTAGTTTTTTATTTTTTGTCAATCATTCATTTGTTTTTTTTGTGTAAAGTTAGTAATTTATTTTGATTGTTTTGGTAATTACATCTGTATAACTAAAAGATTTCTTTCTAGCATTTTCTTTTTCTTCTACTAGAAATATATAATCATAAAGTTCTTTTATTACAACATGATATGTTTCATATTTATTTCTTCCCATATTATGATTGATTGTAGCTTCTTTTCCTAAATGGTTTTTTAAATCGTCTTTGATTTCGTTAATTGTCATATTTCTCCTATCTAGGGTACCCTATATACATGGTTCCTTTTGTTTTAATACCACCTATACCATCTTTTCCATATTTTGTTTTTTCAATAATTTTTTTTAAGTCAATATCCATTGTAATATCAGAAAGACTGATACTAGAAGCTATAATTGCTGGATCTAAAGCATGGATATTTATTCTTTTAGGACTAGATGCAAAGTTGGCTCCAGCACGAATAAGTTCATCATAATTCGATTGACAGGCTCCTGCAATAATAATTAGTTTTTCATGGCTGTCTTCATACTTTCTTGCTACGTTTACAGCATTTATAAAATGAATACTATTTTTATATGCGTTTAGTTCATTTATATCTCCCTTTTTTTTATAATAAGCATCATGCCCTGTTAAAACAAGAATATTAGGATTGTGTTCTTTTAAAAGTTCTTCTAGGGATGGGGCTATTTCTTCTTCTTTTTTACATACTCCTATTGCCCATAGATTTGCTTCTTTATAAAAGTCTAAGCACTTATTTAGATATTCATTATCTCCATCAATGTGGAGTATTTTACCTGGGAGGTAGAAATATTCATCTCTATTTAATATATTTTCTTCTTTTAATCTTTCTTTAAATTCTTTTTCTTCTTCTTCTTTTTCTTCTTTGTAAATTTCTAAATCTTCTTCTTTACTATCTGCATACAATCTTACATAGATTCCTTTTAATATATATTCTGTTTCATTTGTAGCAATAATTTTAAAAACTAGATCATTTCCATATGATTTTCGAGTGACTAAATCTCCTATTTTATATTTCATATAATCACCTAAGAAATTATATGATATTGAAAATAAATTATACATTTTTTCTATTTGTTGCTTCTATTGTAATACATTTTATTTTGTGCTATGATAATAATATTGAGAAAGTAGGTAGTTTATGTTAGCAAATAGTGAAATGGGGGGGGGGCAAATTAAGTAAAGGATTTACCCTAATAGAATTATTAGCTGTTATTGTAATAATAGCGGTAATCGCTTTAATAACAATTCCTATTATAGTAAATACAGTAGAAAAATCCAAGAAAAATGCCTTAGTAGATAGTGCCTATGGAATATTAAAAGCAGGCAATCTATATTACATGGAAGAAATGTCTAAAAAAGAAGAAACAGAAAGATATGATTTCAAAGTAAGTGAAGGAAAATTTGTTTTAGAGACAAATAGCAAAGAAACACTAAAATTCACAGGAAAAATGCCAAAAACAGGAATATTACAAATACATTCAAATGGAGATAGTGCAATTGGTATTTGCACAGATACATACTGTGCCTGTAAAAGTGTATCTGAACTAAAAGTAACCTTAAAAGATAGTAATTGTAACATAAATAGTGAAACAGGAGAAATTGAGAAAGAAGAGTCTTCTATAAAGATAAAAGAATTGGAAGAAAAAATAAGTGCTTTGGAAACAAGCAAAACTGAATTGGATAAAAAAGTGATTGGTTTAGAAACTAGACTGACGGCTTCCGAAAAAAAACAAGTAGTGTCAGGGACTGTTATTACATATCTAGCAGGGACAAGTGTTCCAGAAGGATATTTGGCTTGTGATGGAAAGGTATATAATATAAGTGCTTACCCTGATTTAGCGAATGCTATTAAAAAAGGGTTTGGGCGTTTTAATTATTATGGTGGAAATGGAAGCAGCACTTTTGCTGTACCCGATTTAAGAGGAGAATTCTTAAGAGGAACGGGAACTAATGGACATAGTGGACAAGGAAGTGGTTCTAGTGTTGGTACTCATCAGGATGCTACTAAACATACCCATATGACTATGTATGATGGGAATTTGGAAGTTCATACGGAGACTGAAAAAACAGATACAAGCCTCTTAATTACTGGAGATAGTTTTACTTCACAAGCTGGATATACAAGTGTATTTAATAAAAATTATGGATTTTCTTATAATCCTAGAACTCTTTTTTATACATCTAGACCTACTAATACTTCTGTTTTGTATGCTATTAAATATTGATTAAACTACTTTTTAGTAGTTTCAGACTGTTGACAAATAAGTTCAATAGTCTTTTCATATACAGATAAATTTGATACAATATATATGTGAGCAATAATCTATTCTTAGCAAATATATTGTCATGCTCGCTTTTTTTTATGGAAAAATGATAAAATAGAGATGTTGGGGACATAATATGGCAATGACGAAACAAATAAGAAAAAATGATTGTATAATATTAAGTGCATTGGATGAATTAGTACCCAAGGACCATTTGATAAGAAAATTAGATAACTGCATAGGTTTCAGATTCATAGAAGATATAGTAAATATTTATATAGTATATCAGGAAAACCAAGTCTATCATCAGTGATATTTTTTAAATTAATATTTGGAATTCATTTGATGGGAAGAATACCATGGTTTAAGATTTGCAATGGTTCTTGGACTGTTCAAGAGAGAGGGCACTATGATTTTTATATGTAATATTTAAAGAAAATGGTAAACTGGATATGCAGATCATACTCTAATAATTTCAATATTTTACAAATTTTCATAAACTTTATTTATTTTATAAAATTTTCAATAAAAAAGTAGTATATTCTTTTTAAATGAATGTACCACTTTGTCAATATTCTGAAAGAGCCCTTTTGGCTTCTATAATTTGAAATCTTTTGTATCTTCATCTTCCATATTTTTCCCATCAAAATATGTTTTTGTTTTAAATTTACTGATTTTACTTACTATATTGGCAGGAATAGTTTTTACTAAACTATTATAATCTGTAATAATATCATTATAATATTTACGAAGAGCAACTATTTCTGCTTCTGATTCATTGAGACCAATATCAATTTTTACAAAATTTTCTGATTTTAAAAGTTCTTTATGTATTTCTTTATACTCGTTAAATTCATTGATTGCTTCATATAATTGTCTATCTAATTCAAAATTACTTAATTTTCTAGAACGTAATTTTATAATAATTTCTAAAACATTTTTTGTTTCTAATGTGTTTTCAATAATATGAATTGATTTATTTAAAAGATCAAATCTTTTTCTTAAAACAGTATCAATAGAAGCTTCTGCTTCATTAATTCTTATAATAAAAGATTGAAATTTATTATATATATTGGCATACCAAATAAGGAGTAAACCAATTAATATCAATGTGAATAAAACATACATCATTACTGTCATTATACCACCTATATATAGTATAACAAACTTTTATTTCCTTTTCAATTCTTAACTTGTTTTTCTTATGTATTTTTGAATATCTTCATCAAATTCTATATAATCTACATAAAGATTAGGGAGTAGATACCATTTTCCTGTAGTGGGATTGTGTATAATGACATGATCTCGTCCTGCAGCTTCTAAAATACCTTCAAAAGCTTTATCTCTCCATTCATTTGAACCTGTAAATGTCATATAAAAAGTTGCCTTGATTGGTTCAATTCGTTGTAACACGTTATCAATATAATCATTATTTTCGTTTCCACTATTTATATTATTGATAGTAGGAGCTGTATCCTGATTAGGTACCATTACATTTCCATAGTATAAAGGGGAACCTGGGTTTGGATTATTTACACCATTAAAATATTCGTTATTCATAAAAATCTCCTTTCATCAAAATATATTAAAAAGAAAAGCAAAATATGCTATAATACTTTAGGAGAGTGAGAATATGAATGTATCTATTGGTGTATCTGCAAGACATGTACATGTGAGTAGAGATGTTTTAGATGTGTTATTTGGTAAGAATTATGTTCTTCGTAATAAGAAAGATTTACATCAGCCTACACAGTTTGCAGCAGAAGAGATGGTTACAATTGCAACAGAAAAAAGTAAAATTGAAAATGTAAGAATACTTGGACCTGTTCGTGATTATACACAAGTTGAAATTTCAAAAACAGATGCTTATAAATTGGGTATTTGTCCTCCTGTTCGTGATTCTGGTGATATTCAAAAAAGTGCTCCTATTACATTAATAGGTCCTTGTGGAAGTGTAAATTTAAAGGAGGGGTGCATAATTGCAACGCGTCATATTCATGTTACACCACAGGAAAGAAAAGAAAAGGGTTTTGATGAAGATGAAGTATGTGTAAAAATAGAAAGTGAGAAAGGTGCTATTTTAGAGCATGTTCATATTAAAGAAGCATCGCTTTCTTATTTTGAACTTCATTTAGATACAGATGATGCCAATGCATTGTGTGTAAAAGATGGAGATATTTGTGAAATTATAAAGTAGGTGATTTTATGCCAGAACTTCCAGAAGTAGAAACAGTAAAGGAATCTTTAAAAAATAAGGTTCTTCATAAAAAGATAGTAGGAATACATATTTATTATGATAAAATTGTTGCAACTCCTATTTCTTTTTTTACTAAAAATTGTATGAATAAAGAAATAGTGGATATAAAAAGAAGAGGTAAATGGCTTTTGTTTGATTTAGGTGATTTCTATTTATTAAGTCATTTACGAATGGAAGGTAAATATTTTATTCGAGGAGAGGAAGAAGCTATTTTAAAACATGAACATGTATGTTTTGTTTTTTCTGATCATAGTACTTTACGGTATTTAGATACTCGTAAGTTTGGGAGAATGTATCTAATTGAAAAAAACAATATTGAAAAGGTAAAACCTTTAAAAGATTTGGGAAAAGAGCCTTTTGATGAAAGCCTTACTGTTTTGTATTTAAAAGATAAATTAAAAGAAAAACATGTTCCAATTAAAACAAGTTTACTGAATCAACATATTATTGCAGGAATAGGTAATATTTATGTGGATGAGATTTTGTTTTTAAGTGGTATACATCCTCTTCGACCTAGTATGGAGATAAATGAAAAGGAGCTTTTAAAAATACTTGAAAATACAAAAATTGTTTTGGAAAAAGCAATTGGGCTTGGGGGAACTACTATTCGCACTTATACTTCTAGTGAAGGTGTTCATGGTAAATTTCAAAATGAACTTTTTATTCATGGGAAAGATAAAGAGAAGTGTGTACACTGTGGAAATCCTATTCATAAAATAGTAGTAGGGGGAAGAGGTACCTATATTTGTGATATTTGTCAAAAATAGTATTTGCTTTTTCCTTCAAAAAATGTTAATATGTTGGGGTGTCAAAAAAAGGAGAGGTAGTTATGAAGAAAACAAAAATTATTTGTAGTATTGGTCCTTCTACACAAACTTGGGAAAACTTTAAGGGAATTGTAGAAGCTGGAATGAATGTTGCTCGTATTAATTTTTCCCATGCTACTATGGAAGAAAGAAAAATTGATGAAGATTTAGTAAAAAGAGCAAATGAAGAATTAAATGCCAATATTGCTATTTTATATGATACAAAAGGACCTGATTTACGTACAGGTAATTTTGAAAATGATGAAATTGAATTGATTAGTGGAAATACTATTCGTATTGTGGAAAAAGATATATTGGGAACAAATAAGGAAATATCTATTAACTATACAAATGTTTTGAAAGATGTAAAAGTAGGTATGGAAATACTTTTGGATGATGGATTTTATAAACTTGTTGTGGAAGATGTAGATGATGATGGCGAAGGAGTTACTTGTCGTATTGTAAATGGTGGAAAAATTAAAAATAGACGTGGGGTTTGTATTCCTGGTATTAAACTTGATATTCCATATATAAGTGAAAAGGATAAGGAAGATATTCAGTATGCTTGTGAACATGATGGAGATTATTTAGCTATTTCTTTTGTAAATAGTGCAGAGGATATAAGAGAAGTTCGTGCTTTATGTAAAGAATATGGAAAACCAAATATGCCAATTGTTTCAAAAGTAGAAACACAATATGCTATGGATAATTTGGATGAAATTGTAGAAGAATCTGATGTTATTATGGTAGCTCGTGGAGATCTTGGAATTGAAACAGGTGTGGAAAATTTACCACGTTATCAACAAATGATGATTGAAAAATGTAGAGAAAAGGGAAAAGTTGTTGTAATGGCTACACAGATGATGTATAGTATGAAGAAAAATATTAGACCTACTAATGCAGAAGTGACAGATGTTGCCAATGCTGTTCTTGCTGGATGTGATGCGATTATGACAAGTGATGAAACAACTATTGGAAATTATCCTGTGGAAACAGTACAAAAAATGACTGAAATTTGTGAAAAAGTAGAAGATTATCATCATTATAATAATCCATATGAGCAAAAAGGTAAAAAAGATATTACTTCTGTTATTGCAGAAAGTGTTATTACTGCTAGTAAAGATTTGAATACAAATGTAATTGTAGCTGCTACCATGAGTGGTTATACTGCTAAAAAGATTAGTAATTTAAGACCTAATGCCTTTATTTTAGCAACTGTACCTGATAAGAAAGTAGCTCTTAGTCTTGCTTTAGATTATGGTGTATACTCTGTTATTGTAGGAGAATATGATTCTACTGATGAAATTGTAGCAGATGCCAAGAGAAAAGCAATAGAATGTATGCATTCTAAACAGGGAGACACTATTATTGTAACAGGTGGTTTTCCTAATAATGCAGAAGTAAAAACAACTAATTTTATGAAGATAGAGGAAATTTAATAAAGTAAGTGTATTATCACTTATTTTTCTTTTCATTTGTATATTTTTGTGTTATTCTATTAATAAGAAAGTAGGGTTTATATGAAAAGGGAAGGGTTTACATTAATAGAATTACTTGCTGTTTTAGTAATACTTGCAGTGATTGCTCTTATTACAATTCCTATCTTATTTTTTGTTATAGAAAATTCTAGGAAAAATACTGTTCAGGAATCTGTAAATTCTTATATACGTGCAGTGGAGGCAACGCTTACTATTAATGTTATACCTGATACGAAGAAAAATTTTTCTCATGCAATGTGTTTTTTATCACAAGATACAATGAATTGTACGAATAATTCTTCTTTTTTACTCAAAGTACATGGTGAAAAATTAGATGTTTTACGGGTTGAATTTGGTGCACAAGATTTTGTAGAAATAGCTACGTTTCAAAAGGGAAAGTATTGTGGAAAATATGTGAAAAATAATGGAATTACATTTATGAATTGTGAAGGTGTAAATAAAATTGATGCTTCTTCTGTTTCTTTTACACCAAAAAATCCAAATTGGAAGGTAGATAATGTTGCTTCTGCCCTTGATGATTTATATAGGAAGTAGGGGGATATATGAGAATTTTTATCCAAAAGAATATCAAAATAGTTTTGGGCTTTTTTATTGGAATTTTATGTGGTAGTCTTACTGTGTATGGTGCTTATACTTACTTTGCTTCTATTGTATCTTTTCAACCAAATGATAAGAATTGGAAAGTAGAGAATGTGGAAGAGGCATTAAATGATTTATATAAGATAAAAAATACACCATCGGTTTCTCTTTTGTTAGGAACTGGTAGAATTCGATATCATTCTAGTGTTACGTCTCTTAGTTATGTTCCAGGTGTAATCGCTTCTAATGTCACGGATTATGTTTCTCTTCAAAATAATAAGTTTACGGTTAAGAAAGATGGTAATTATATTATTTTTTGTGTTGCTGGTAGTTATATGAATCAACAACTGGGTGCTTCTTTTAGTGGACATGTTCAAGTTTTGGTTAATGACAAGTATGTAATGGAGGCAAATCAGAGTTATGATACTTATAATTTTTCTCATAAGCTTGTTTCCTTAAAAGCAGGTGATACTATTTCTGCTAAATATAAAGCAAATGGTGGAGATTACTGGAAAATAGCATATTATTATATTTATTATGTTGGTTAGTTTTATAAGAAAATGGGGAAAGAGAATGTTATTAAAAGATGGGATGATG
>CATOOY010000049.1 GCA_951801995.1 uncultured Erysipelotrichaceae bacterium | reverse complement strand
AGTATCCCTAACAGAGAAAACAATATATGGCGAAAGCAGTCCTAGAGGAAGAATTTATGATAGAAATCATAAACTTATAGTAACCAATAAACCACAAAAAGTAATTTATTATAAAAAACCACAAGGAATAAAAACCCAAAAAGAAATGGACTTAGCTTATACTTTATCAAAAATGTTAGAACTAAATTATAATGAATTAAGCGAAGTAAATTTAAAAGAATTTTGGATAAAAAAGAATAGTACACTAGCAAAAAAGAAAATAACCCAAAAAGAATGGCAAAAATTAGAAGAAAGAAAAATAACCCTAGATGATATAGAAAAATATAAAATGGACAGAATAACCAAAGAAGAATTAGATAAATTAACAGAAGAAGACAAAAAAGCTGCCTATATATTTTATCTAATGAATAAAGGATACTCTTACCAAGAAAAAATACTAAAAAATGAAAATGTAACAGATGCAGAATATGCACTCATATCCGAAAATGCTTCTTCCTTAAAAGGAGTAGGAACACGCTTAGACTGGGAAAGAGAATATCCATATCAGGAAGTATTTAAAACCATATTAGGAAGTATATCTACCCAAGAAAGCGGTATCCCTAAAGAACTAAAAGCGGATTATTTAAAAAAAGGGTATAGCTTAAACGATAGAGTGGGAATTAGTTATCTAGAATATCAATATGAATCCCTTTTAAAAGGGGAAAAAAATAAATACCGTGTTCTAAATGATGGTACATATAAACTACTAGAAGAAGGGAAAAGAGGAAATGATTTAGTCTTAACAATTGATATAGAACTTCAAAAAGAAATAGAAGAAATCCTTGCACAACAAATTATAGAAGCAAAAAAAGAACCAAATACAGAATATTATAATCGTTCTTTTGTGATTATAACAGATGCCAAAACAGGAGAATTACTTGCTATGGCAGGAAAACAAGCTATCAAAGAAGGCGATGGTTACAAAATAGTAGATTATACCCCAGGTATTTTAACATCACCCGTTGTAATAGGTTCTGCTGTAAAAGGAGCATCCCACATAGTAGCCTATAATAATGGGGCCTTAAAAATAGGAGAGTATCGTGATGATGCATGTATTAAATTAGCAGGAGCCCCACAAAAATGTTCTTGGAGATACCTAGGAACAGTAAACGATATCAGTGCATTAGCCATGTCCTCTAATACATATCAATTTAGATCAGCTATGCGTGTAGGAGGAGGAAATTATACATATGGAGCAGGATTACGATTAAATGAAAATGCCTTTGATATTTATAGAAATACCTTTGCTGAATTTGGTCTAGGTGTGAAAACAGGAATCGATTTACCAACAGAAAGTTTAGGATTCAAAGGAAAAGAAAGAAAACCAGGACTTTTATTAGACTTCTCTATAGGACAGTATGATACATATACTCCAATACAATTATCACAGTATATTACAACCATAGCGAATAATGGTACAAGATTAAAACCACATTTATTAAAAGAAGTATATGAACCTACAAAAAATAAACTTACAAATTTAAAAGATAAAATAAATCCTACTGAAATGAATAAAGTAAATACGGAAGAAAAATATATGCAAAGAGTAAAAGAAGGACTTCGTGCTGTAACAACCTATGGAACTGGAACAGGTTATATTAACCCAGATTATAAAGCAGCAGGAAAAACAGGTACAAGTGAAAGTTTTATAGATACAGATGGGGATGGAAAAATAGATACAGAAACAATCAGTAATACCTTTGTAGCATATGCACCATTTGATGATCCTAAAGTAACTTTTACCATCATTTCACCAGATATTAGTCATAGATTAACAGGAAGCACCTATTCATCAGGTGTCAACAAAAGAATTACATATGAAATCACAAAAAAGTACTTTGACATTTACCAATAATTTGTTATAATATTATGGAATACAAGAAGGAGGAATATATTTATGGCAAAAGGAAAAGACATAAGAGGAAATGTAACCTTAGTTTGTTCAGAATGTAAACAAAAAAATTATCGTGAAGAAAAAAGCAAAAGAAATACACCAGAACGTTTAAGTTTAAATAAATATTGTAAATTTTGTAGAAAAAGAACTGAACATAAAGAAGAAAAATAAAATCGGTAGAGAAAAAAGGAAGGAGGGAAGAAAGTGTTCAATATCAATGATATTAAAAATGGCGTTACCTTTCTTTATGAAGGAAATATTTATCAAGTAGTAGACTTCTTACATGTAAAACCAGGAAAAGGTTCTGCTTTTATGAAAGCGAAATTAAAAAATCTACGTACAGGTGGAACCGTAGAAAAAACATTTAATACAAATGTGAAACTAGAAAAAGCAAATATAACAAGAAATAGTGTACAATATCTATATAATACAGGAGATACCTATTATTTTATGGATATGAATACCTATGAGCAGTTAGAATTGAAAGAAGATCAAATAGGAAATGATAAATACTATTTAATTGAAAACAATACAGTAGAAGTAATTACTTACGAAGGAGAACTTTTAGGACTTGGTTTACAAGATAAAGTAGAGTTAACAATTACAGAAACAGAACCTGCTGTAAAAGGAAATACAACAAACAATGCCTTAAAAGATGCAACAGCAGAAACAGGATTATTAGTAAGAGTACCTCTTTTCATAGAACAAGGAGAAAAAATACTAGTTTCAACAAAAGACGGAAAATACGTATCAAGAGCTTAGGCTCTTTTTTTCATAACAAATTATGATAAATAGAAAAGTATAAAAATGAAATATCTGACAAAATAAGGATATAATAAAATACCAAAAATTTATCAATGAGAAAAAAGGAACCCATTTATCTTTTTATTTTCAAAAAATAGTTTCTATGATATAGTATGAATAAAGAAATCCACTGAAGAGGTGAGTTTATGAAAGAAAAAGTAGTTTTAATAACAGGGGGAAGTAGAGGCATAGGAAAAGAAATAGCCTTAAAGTTTGCTAAAGAAGGATATATAACACTATTTACCTATTTAAACAGCAAAGAAAAAGCAGAACAAATCAAAAAACAAATAGAAAAAAACTATGAAGGAAAATGTGAAATATATAAATTAGATATAAAAGAAGAAAATCAGATAAAAACACTTATCAAAAATATAATAGATAAATATCAACATATAGATGTACTAATTAATAACGCAGGAATAGATAAAGTATCATTTATCGAAGAAAAAACCAAAGCAGATTTCATAGAAATATTAGAAGTAAACCTAATAGGCCCCTTCTTATTATCTAAAGAAGTAGCTCCCCATATGTTAGAAAAAAAACAAGGAAAAATAATAAATATTTCTTCTAACAATAGTATAAATACAAACTGCCCATATAGCCTAGAATACGATGCTTCCAAAGCAGCATTAAATTCTCTTACATATAATCTCTCTGATTTATATGCACCCTATATAAAAGTAAATGCCATTGCACCAGGTTGGGTAAAAACAGATATGCTAGATTTAGAAGAAGGAGAAGAAATAGAAAAAGAAAAAATAAATATAGGAAGATTTGCTGAAGCTAGCGAAATAGCCAATCTTACTTATTTTTTATCCACCAAAGAAGCAGACTATATCAATAGAGAAATCATAAAAATAGATGGAGGATTTCATGGATAATATATATGAAGAAATAGATGAAAACGTAGTAAAAGAAATAGAAAAAGCAGAACAAGAAATAAAAGAAGAACTAAATAAAGTAGATAAAATATGTTTTCAAAATAGCTTAAAAGTATTAAATGCCTTTCATAAATATCATGTTTCAGAAAGTCACTTTATGGAAAGCACAGGATATGGATATAACGATATAGGAAGAGAAGTAATAGAAGATATCATAAAAGAAATATTTAAAGCAGAAGATGCTTTAGTAAGAGGACAATTTATCTCAGGAACACATGCCCTTACTGTAACTCTCTTTGGACTTTTAAGACCAAATGATACTCTTCTAAGTATCACAGGAAAACCATATGATACCTTAGAAGAAGTGATAGGAATCAAAGAAAATAAAAGCTCCCTCTTATCTTATAATATAAAATATAAACAAATAGATTTAATAGAAAATGATTTCGATATAAAATTAGTAAAAGAAATATTACACAAAGAAAAAATAAAAGTAATAGAAATACAAAGATCCAAAGGTTATTCCACAAGAGAAAGTATTTCCATTCATAAAATAGAAAATGTAATCAAAGAAATTCGTAAAATAGATAAAAATGTAATTATTATGATTGACAATTGTTATTGTGAACTTGTAAGTGAAAAAGAACCAATCGAAATAGGTGCAGACATTGTAGTAGGATCTCTTATTAAAAATCTAGGAGGAGGTATTGCACCAAACGGAGCATATGTAGTGGGAAAAAAAGACTTAATAAACCTAGTCGCAGAAAGACTCACAGTTCCAGGAGAAGGGAAAGAAGTAGGTCCAACTCTAGGAATAAATAAAAAAATATTACAAGGTATTTTTATGGCACCATCTGTAGTTGCCTCCGCCTTAAAAACAGCCATTTTAACAAGTAAAGTAATGGAAAATAGGGGATATGAAGTAGAACCAAAAGCAAAAGAAGAAAGAGTAGATATTGTACAAAATATTGTTTTCAAAGATCCAAACAAACTCATTAAATTCTGTCAAGGCATTCAAAAAGGCTCTCCAATAGATGCACATGCTATTCCTATGCCTTGGGACATGCCAGGATATGACGATAAAATCATTATGGCATCAGGCTCCTTTACAGCAGGATCCTCTATTGAACTATCATGTGATGGACCTATCAGAAAACCATACATTGCTTATATGCAAGGATCACTTACCTATGAATATGGAAAATTAGGACTCATAGAAGCACTCATTTATTTAGATAAAAAAGAAGAAAGATAAGAAAGGAATATAGAAAATGGAAAAACCTAGATTAATAGATACAATTGATTTAAATGAATTAATAGAGCAATTTCTATCTACCAAGAAAAAAGATTTTACTTTTCCAGCCCAAGAAAAGATTTTTACAAATGAAATAAAAAATGTCTCAAACAATTTAAAACATATGAAATTTCCCTTTCAAAGCGAATATCATGTAGATAGGATAAACTTTAAAAACCAATTACAAGTAGTAAAGGAAGCAATGAATTTATTAAACTATTTATCAGTAGAAGACAAAATAGATAAAAAAATAACTTCTTTTTTAACCAGAATAGAAGTAAAAGAAACAGATACTTTAAAGTTCCACACCACATCTATATCCTATCAGGACAAAACAAAACCTATTATAGAAGCAATCGAGATTGCAAAACCAGAAAGCAGTATACAATCTATCGCACTAGCTAGAACAATTATAGGAGCTATTAAAAATGAAAATCCAAAAGAATTTTATAACATGTGGAAAACAGACTATACTATTCCTTATTTTTTAGAAGAATTATTTGCCAAAAAAATGAGTAAAGAAAAAGGAAACGAAGATATCTTAGAAATAATGCAATTTTTAAGAATGTGGACTATACAAGTTCAAAATTCATATTATAGAAGCATACAAAGTATTTGTAACCACCAAGTAACAGGCGCAGAATTATATAAAGCAAGATTGTATGCTACCTATAATATATATCCTATAATAAAAGGATATATAGATGCTTTAAAACTACTAAAAATAGTAGAAAATCAAAGTGGCAATATCGTTCCCATTTTAAGACAAATAAAAAATGTAATAGAACATACCAAAACAACAGATCAAATGCTAGAAGATTTGAATATAAATCGCTTTGACAGTAGACAAATTATAAAAGAAAGATGTTATATAATACAAAATAATATAAGAAGAAAAAGGAAAAAGTAAAAAAATGAAACCCATCCTAAAGTACTTTTTTATGACTTTTCCACATAAAAGATTGACAAACACATATAATATTGATAAAATAACAAATGAAAAAAGGAAAGCAGAAGATCCCTTCTCACCTGAAGAGCGAAAAGCCTTAGGTAAAATGCCAAGTAAAAAAAGAATACTAGGACATTTTGGGGCGCTTTCTGCGCTCATTTTTTATTGATTTTGGAGGTGTCAGATATCGCACAGAAAGAAAAAGGTTTGTTTATTAATGAACAAATCAGGGCAAAAGAAGTAATGGTTATTGGTCCAAATGGAGAACAATTAGGAATAAAACCAATTAAAGACGCATTAACACTTGCATCTTACGCAGGATTTGATCTTGTTTTAATGAACAGTAAGGGAAATCCTCCTGTTTGTAAAATTATGGATTATAATAAATTCAAATATGAAAACAAGAAAAAAGCCAAAGAAAACTTAAAAAAGCAAAGAGAAGCAAACTTAGAATTAAAAGAGTATAGACTATCTGTAACAATTGATGTACATGATTTTGAGACAAGAGTAAGAAATGCATCTAAATATTTAGAAAAAGGACATAAAGTAAAAGTACAAATTCGTTTTAAAGGTAGAGAACTTGCCCATACAGAACTTGGAAAAGATGTATTACTTCGTTTTGCAAATGCGGTAGAAGGTATTGCTGAAATAGAACAAGAACCCAAATTAGAAGGGCGTTTTATGTCGATGATACTAACCAAGAAAAAAGAAAAATAGGAGGAATTTATGGCAAAGAAAACACAAAAAACACATAAGGGAATTGCAAAAGTATGTAAAGTAAGACCTGGTGGAACAATTAAAATAGGAACGCCTGGTTCTAGACATAATACAGGAAAGAAAAATGCAGCAAGCAATCGTAAAAGTAGACATGGATCACTACTCAGCAAAAGTGATTACAATAGATTAAAAGATAATTTATAATTAAAGGAGGATATATATGCCAAGAGTAAAAAATGGTACGATTCATCGTGCACGTAGAAAAAAAGTATTAAAAGCAGCAAAAGGATACTTTGGAAGTAAACATAGACTTTATAAAACAGCCAAAGAACAAGTAATGCATTCAGGAGCTTATGCATATAGAGATAGAAGACAAAAGAAAAGAGATTTTAGAAAATTATGGATCACAAGAATCAATGCAGGATGTAGAGAAAATGATATCAGTTATTCTAAATTCATAAATGGACTTACAAAAGCAGGAGTAGAAATCAATAGAAAAATGCTTTCCGAAATTGCAATTGATAACAAAGAAGCTTTCACAGAACTTGTAAATGTAGCAAAAGCTGCCTTAGAAGGAAAAGCTATAAAAGTAAAAGAAGTAAAAGTAGAAACAAAAATGGAAAGTAAAAAAGAAGAAAAGAAAGAATCTAAAGATTACTCTAAACTTACTGTTGCAGAATTACGTGAAATTGCAAAAGAGCAAAAAGTTGCAAATTTTAGTACAATGAAAAAAGCTGAATTACTTGCAGCGATTAAATAAGAGAACTTAAGTTCTTTTTTTATTGTTGAAAAAGAAAAGCTATGGTAAAATAAAGTTGGTGATAATATGAATATAGGAATTTTACTTACCATTGTAGTAGGACTTTTTACCTTAATAGGAACTATTATTGTTTTTCAAACAAAAAACAATAAAAAAATAATAGATTTTTCAATATGTATAGCCTTTGGTGTGATGGTATCTTTAGCTATCTTAGAAATCATTCCCGAAGAAATAGAGTTATTTAGTGTAGAATTTAAAAAAGAAAAAGTATTCCTTTTAATAGTTTCATCTTCCCTAATTGGGATAGGCATATTAAAAACATTAGATCATTTTATACCAGAACATGAAGCACATAACCATACAAAAAAAGCACAAAGTGAAAATTTATTTCATATAGGAATTGTATCTAGTATTGCCCTTATTTTACATAATATTATAGAGGGAATGGCTCTAGCTGCAACTACAATAGCGGATATAAAACTAGCCTTTTTAATGTGTATAGGAATAGGACTACATAATATTCCTATGGGAATGGTAATTACATCTACTTTTTACAATGGAAATAAAAATAAGAAAAAAACCATTTTGTATTTAATAGGAATTTCTCTATCGACCCTTATAGGTGGTCTTATCTTCTTCTTACTAAAAGGAAAAATAATTACAAATAATGTATTAGGTATTTTACTAGGAATAACACTTGGAATGCTTATATATATATTTATGTTTGAACTTTTGCCATCTATCAAAAACATGAAAGATAAAAAAACAAAAATAATAGGAATAATCCTTGGGATTATAGTAATAGTAGTAAGTAAAATATTATAAAAAAGTGAGGAAAATATGAAAAAAATGTGTATAGAAAAAT
>CATOOY010000048.1 GCA_951801995.1 uncultured Erysipelotrichaceae bacterium | reverse complement strand
CACTACCCATTTTGAAAACAATTAAATTTACTTTATTCTCAATATAATTTTCTGAATTTGTAAAAACAATCCTTGAAGATTGAAACGTTTCAAGTATTTTATTAGCACTATATCTATTTTCCACACAAATATATACTTTTTTATTTTTTTGCAAATAAGATTCTAATAAAAGTATTATTTCTTTAGGTGTTCTTGGAAATGAATCCAATTCTAATACTTTTTTTCTTAAAATTTCTTCTTCCGCAATATTCTCCTCAAAATCACTAAGATAAAGAGAATTATTAGGCACTATAAATTTATGCATATATTGTTGAGAAGAACTATCTTCTATACTTTTCTTATATTCAAAAATTTCAGATTGCAAATTTTGATATCCAGTCTGAATATCTTGAAAATTAATAAAAATAGGTAAACAATTTTCTAAATAATCACATATATGAGAAACTTCAGTATATTTTAAAAGATTCTTTTGTTTCTTATCAGAAAAAGGAACTTCTTCTTCTGTAAGAAATTCTGTATTAGTATAGATGAAAACTTCTTGCATATTTTGTATAGCAAGTTGGGAATCAACATCAAAAAGGCGAATAGATGTTATCTCATCCCCCCAAAATTCAATACGTATAGGTTGTTCAAAGGAAAGAGAAAAAACATCAATAATAAACCCTCTAAGTGCTATCTCCCCTGTTTTATTTACAATAGATTGTTTTTCATATCCTAAATTTAAAAGTTCAGCCTCTAATTTCTTCATATCATAAGAATCATTCACCTTTAGATGAATTTTCTTTTTCTGAAATAATTTTTTATTTGGCAAAAAACGAAGATAACCCATCAAATTTGTTACAACAATACTTTTTTTATCCTCTAAAAGTGTATAAAGAGTCTCTAATCTTTTATATTGAAACTCTGGTGAAATAGCGAGTGCTTCACTAGTCAAAAAATCATCCATAGGAAATAAGAGTACATTAGAAGTATAATTTTGCAAAAGTTTATAAAATGTATTTGCTTCATACAAACTATTGGTAACAACTAATACATTTTGTTGTTCTTGAAATCTATGAATAATTTCTAAAGCTTTCACTTCATCTGTAAGCCCTATAATTACTTTTTTATCTGTCTTTTGAATTATATTTAAAAAAGGATTCATAAATATCTCCCCCCATAAAGAAAAAGAATACCAAACAAGTATACTACTTTTTATTATATTTATTCATAACATTATCAAAAGAAACAGTCATGTAATCTTCGAAAATAAATGGCATTTTTTTCATAATTTTATCTATTTTTTCTCTTTCTAAAGAAGAAAGTTTACTTAAAACATAATCTTTTGTATCACAAAATTTATTATTAGAGATACCAATTTTAAGTCTTTTATATTCTTTTGTATGTAAATGTTCCTCTATGTTCTTAAGTCCATTATGCCCACCTGCAGAACCTTTATATTTTAATTTAATATTTCCCACTTCTAAATCTAAATCATCACTAATCACAAGTAAATCTGAAACAGAAATTTTATAATAATGTAAAAAGGAAGAAATAACTTCTCCTGATAAATTAATATAACTTTGTGGTTTTAATAAAATTACTTTTTCTCCATAATAATTTATTTCAGTATATAATCCATTATATTTATTCTTATCCACTTTCACATTAAAAGAATTCGCAATAGAATCTATTGCTTCAAATCCCATATTATGTCTTGTTTTTTCATATTGTTTTCCAGGATTACCAAGTCCTACGACTAATCTCATATAAATCACTCCTGATTGTAAATACGATAAATATCGCTTTTACTCATTTTTCGATCTTTAGCTACTTCTTTCATAGCATCTTTTTTAGAAAAGCCTTCCTTCATATATAAATTCACATGCTCAATGACTGTTAAATGGTCATACGTTTTTTCAAGGGAATTTCCCTCTACAATTATTACCATTTCTCCCTTTGCACCTTTTATTTCAGCCAAAATTTCTGATATATTACCACGATAAATTTCTTCATACCTTTTTGTTATTTCCCGGGAAATACTTATTCTTCTATCCCCAAAAATATCAAGCATATTTTGTAAAGTATCACTGATACGGTGAGGTGCTTCATAAAAAATAATAGGGTCCGAAAAAGAAGAAATTTTTTCTAATTCTTTTTTTCTTTTTGATTCCTTGTGATCTAAAAATCCATAAAAATAAAATCTATCTGTAGTAATGCCAGATGCAATAAAGGCAGGAACAAAAGCATTTGCACCAGGCAAAGCAATAACAGAATATCCATTTTCTATAGCACATTTTGCAAGAATAGAACCAGGATCACTAATACAAGGGGTTCCTCTATCGGTAACAAGTCCTATATTCTTCCCCTGTCTTAGATAAGCAAGTAATTTTTCTTCATTAGATGTTTCATTAAATTTATGATTTGCATAAAGTGTTTTTTTTATTTTTAGATAAGATAACAATTGAGATGTAATTCTAGTATCTTCACAAAAAATAACGTCTACCATTTCAAATGTATGGATACTTCTTAAAGTTATATCTTCCATATTTCCAATTGGAGTAGGAATTAAATAAAGTGCATTTTTTCCATCATAACTTTTTTGTGACATATTATCACCTCATTAACAATTTAGATTATACAAAAATAAAAAAAATTTGTCTATTTATTTTCCTGAAAATATTTACAAATTTCCTCTGTGTAACTACCATCATCTTTATTTGTATAAATAGGAGGTAAAATCTTAATACCAGATTTTCCATTTTTTCTACCTTCAATTAATAAAATATTGGCTTCTTTTTTTACATTAGGAAAAATAAATTGAACCTTTTTTGGCTCTATATTATATTTTCTCATTGTAATAATAATATCTGTTAATCTCTCTGGTCTATGTACAAGAGATAAATTTCCCCCATTTTTTAATAATTTTCGTGCTATAAAACATATATCTTCTAAATCTAAACTAATTTCATGTCTCGCAAGTGACTTTTGATTACTACAATTCATCCTAGAATTTTCACAAACTTTAAAATAAGGAGGATTGCAAGTAATAGTATCAAAAGTATCACTTTCTATACTTTCATAATACTTTTTAATATCCATATGGATTAATTGAATTTGATGTTGCAGAGAATTTATTAGAACAGATTTTTTTGCTAATAAAAAACTTTCATTTTGAATTTCTACTCCTACAATGGAAGCATTTGTCCTAGTAGATAAAACAAGTGGAATGGGCGCATTACCAGTACCTATATCCAATATTTTTTTTGTTTTATTATGAATAGTAACAAAATTAGCAAGTAAAATAGAATCAAGTGAAAATTTCAAAAGAGTATCATCTTGAACAATTTTCATATCCCTATAATTTAAAAGATCATTTACAACTTCCATGTCTTTTTCCACAATTCCCTTTTAATTCAACAATACCAATATTAGGAATATCAACTTTATATTTCTTATTTAAAATATCAAGCTCTACTACTTTTGCTTCTCTACCATCCACTTGAATGATTTCTCCTATTTTAGGAAGACATTTATGACAAGAAGTATAATTTTCATCTTCATATTTTAAACAACAAAGCAAACGTCCACAAACACCATTTATCTTAGAAGGATTTAATGAAATATTTTGATTTTTAGCCATCGCTATGGATACAGAATTAAATTCTCTTAAAAATCTAGAACAACAAAGTTGGGCACCACATAAACCTACTCCCCCTACTTCTTTAGCCTTATCACGAATTCCAATTTGGCGAAGTTCTATTCTTGTTTTATATTTTTTAGCAAGTTCTTTAGCAAGTTGTCTAAAATCCACACGATTATCAGCTACAAAACGAAAAAGTAATTGAGAACGATCAAAAGTATATGTAGCATCTACTATTTGCATAGAAAGTTGAAGATCTTTAACTAATTTTCTACACAAAAATAAAGCTTGTCCTTCCTCTCTTTCATTTTTTAAGTGATTATAGTAATCATTTTTAGTAGAAATACGAACAATTTTTCCACTAATTTTTTTTGCATATAAATCATCATCCATTATTTTTGTAACAACTTTGCCAAACTGTAAACCTTGATCAGTTTCTACAATAACTGTTATATTTTTTTTAGGGTTATTTTTTTCCACAAGAAAATAAAATATATCATCTTTATTTTTAAAAGTTACACCTACAAATTTTTCCATATTACACCTCACTTAATTGAATAATTAAATCATCAATAAGTAAATTTAAATTGATATTTATTTTAATTTGTTCTAATTTATTTCTTATGATATCTATTTTTGTACAAACAGATTCTACAGTATTTTTTAAAGATAAATTTTCTAATTCTTTTTTATAATAAGAAAATTTTTCTATTCTTTTATTTACTAAAACATTGAATATATCTTTATAAAAATAAATAAGAACAGTTAATGCATTTGAAACATCTTCTTTCGTACAAAAATGGGAAATCCAAAGTGTATTTTCATATAAAAGTGTTTCCTTTTTATGTACTTCAATATGTTCCATAAAATGATATACCACATCTACTATTTCATTAGTATTTGAATCTAAATAAAGTAAATTTTTATCATCATCTTGATTTAAATGAATAATTTGACATCTAGATATAATAGTAGGAAGTAATTGATAAATATTATCTACCATAAGAATAGCAATAATATTTTCTTCGGGTTCCTCTAAAAATTTTAAAATAGAATTAGAAGAAGAGGCATTTAATTTTTCTGCTTCTTCTATTACATATACTTTTTTATTGCCATCTATTGCTGTTTTATTAAATTCTTTCTGTACATCTTCAAGTTGTTCTTTTTTTATCCACATTCCATCAGGCTCTATCCATTTTAAATCCAAAATATTTTCTGCATTTTGATGGCGACAAATAAAACATGTTTCATCACTTTGTAAATGATGAAAAGGACAAAGTAGATATTTAGCAAATGCAAAAACAAAATCTTTTTTTTGAGAAAAACCATTAGTTTCTATTAAATAAGCATGCGAAATTCTATCTTTCTTTACAGTATTTTTCATAATTTGAAAAGCAACAGGTTGTACTTTTGCATAATCCTCTAACATATAATTCCTCCTAAAAAAGAAATAATTGAATAACAATAAGAGCAATAACAGATGGAATACCAAATATTGTAAATAAAAGTATTGTAAAAAAATTAATAGGAATTAAGATATTAAGGGGAGAAGCTAATACATTAAAACCATATAAAAAAAAGAATCCAAATACAATCTTTTTAAATAAATCATACACTTTTTTCATATTAATCACCTTATCAATATGTATGATAATATCAAAATATTTATGATACTTCTGTACGGTTATCAAGTGCTGTTTCTAGTGTCATTAAATCAACATATTCCATATCTGCTCCCATTGGAATTCCATGTGCTAATTTTGTAATTTTTATATTACTTCCCGATAATATTTTAGAAATATACAAAATAGTTGTTTCACCTTCAATACTAGGTTTTAAGGCTAAAATTATTTCCTTAATATTTTCTTCTTTCACACGATGAATTAATAAATCTAATTTAATATTTTCTGGCCCTACTCCATCTAATGGAGAAATAAGACCAGAAAGAACTTGATATTTACCCTTAAAAGTTCCTATTTTTTCTAAAGCAATTACATTTTTCGGATCTTCTACTACACATACTACATCTTGAATTCTATTTTTATCTCTGCATATATCACAAACATTTGTTTCAGTAAGATTATTACAAATTTCACATCTTCTTATTTTTATTTGACTATCCACTAAAGATTGAGAAAATAAAGAAATAATTTCTTTATCAATATTTAAAGTTGCCAAAGCAAGACGTTCTGCAGTTTTTTCACCTATGCCTGGTAACTTTTTATAACATTCTATTAAATTTTTAATAGTAGTTGGATAGTTCATGTTAAAAAAGTCCTGACATTCCTTTTGTATATTTTCCCATTTTTTCTTCTGTCATTTTATCAATCTGTGTATTTGCATCATTTAATGCAACCACTAACATATCTTGTAAAGCTTCGATATCATCTTTTTCTAAAGTATCAGCATCTATCACAACACGAGAAACTTCTTTTGTGCCCTTCACTTCCACTGTTACAAAAGAAGATTTTCCTATAAAAGTATTTTGATCTATTTCCTCTTTCTCCTTCATCATATCTTTTTGCATTTTTTGTGCTTGTTTCATCATTGCTTGAATATTCATATAATCCCTCTTTCTAACTATATTCTACTATATCACCAAAGGTATCTTCTATTACTGTTTTTTCCTCTTTTAATAAAAATAAATCTTGTAAATCAAAAGGTTCATCTATCTTTTGATATATCTTATTTTTGCTATTAAAATCTTGTTTTATTTTATTCCAATCCTTCATGTTAGTAGCAATCAATTTATAATATTTATTATATATTTTTTGAAACATTTTTTCAATTAGTAATAAATTTTCATTAAAATAATTTTGTAACCACTCTTGTTCATAAACAACAATTATATTTTCATCACTAACAGCTTTTATTTCTCCATCCAATACTAGTGAAGCAAATTCACCATATATATCATCTAAAACATAAGAACGTATACTATCCATATTATTTTTTATTTCTAACAACTTTTTTCTTTCAAAACCAGCTAAAGTATTATTAATTCTTATTTCTACTACTTGTTGTAAAGCTTTTTGCAATTTAGGATTAGATTTATATACTACTTTTTCACTCTCTTCAATTATATTTACATTTTCCTCAATTGGCTTTTCCACAGATACTTTTTTTGATTTTTCTTTTTCCACAACAGGTTGCTTAACATTTAACATTTCTATAATAGTAAGTTCAAATATTAGTTTAGGATCATTTGCTGTTTTCATTTTTAAAACAGAATCATTCATTTTATCTAACATTTGTAATAATTCTTCACCACTTACCTTTATAAGTAAATCTTCGTATAATTTAACATCTATATTTTTATTTTCAAAATATTCTGGAACAGTTTTATATAAAAGAAGATTTCTTAAAAACAATAGTATTTCTTCTGTTAACTTTATCAAATTCTTTCCTTTTTCATTATAAATATCAAACTGTTCAAAAATTGGAACAATCCTTTTTTCAATCATATTTTGAATCAGTTTTTTCAAATCTGATTGAGAAACAGTCCCATTCATATCGTGAATGTCCTGTATAGTAACAATATCATCAGAATAAGAAATAGCCTGATCTAAAAGACTAATAGAATCACGCATACCACCATCTGACAAATGTGCTATTTCATTTAAAGCTCCAGCCTCTACCTCCAAATTTTCATTTTTAATTATTGTACTTAATCTCTCAACAATTGCATTTTCTGATATTTTTTTAAAATCAAATCGTTGACATCTAGATAAAATAGTAAGAGGTATTTTATGAGGATCAGTTGTTGCTAAAATAAAAATAACATGACTAGGTGGTTCCTCCAATGTTTTTAATAAAGCATTAAAAGCACCCACTGTTAACATATGAACTTCATCAATAATATATATTTTATATTTTCCCATACTTGGTACTAAATTTACTTTACTCTTAATTTCTCTAATTTCATCTACACCATTATTAGAAGCAGCATCTATTTCTATGATATCAGTTGTTTCTTTTTTATTAAATTGAATACAATTGATGCAATTATTACATGGATTTCCATTTTGTAAATCACTACAATTTACTGTTTTAGCTATAATTTTTGCAATTGTTGTCTTTCCTGTTCCCCTAGGACCAGTAAATAAATATGCATGTGATAATTTTCCACAAAGTACTGCATTTTTTAAAGATTTAACAATAACATCTTGGCCTGCTACTTCTTCAAAATTATTAGGTCTATATTTTCTATAAAGTGCTTGATACATATTATCACCTGCCTGCACATATTATATCATATTTTTCCTATTTTTTATTTGTTTTTACGTCGTTGTTCAAAGAAATTTGACAACATTTGTTGACTCTCTTTTTTTAAAACACCTTGTACAACTTCTATGTTATTTTTTTTATACATTTGTCGAATAAAACATCTATCTTCTTCAAGTAAAAAGTTGCTTTCTGCCGCATAAACAATTCTTTTTATTCTTGCATTTATAATTGCTCCTGCACACATTAAGCAAGGTTCTAATGTAGTATATATTGTACAATCATTCAATCTCCAGTTTTGTTTTTTCTTTTGTGCCTTTCGTATTGCTATTATTTCAGAATGTTCTAAACAACTATTTTTCTTTTCTATTTGATTATAACCACTAGATAAAATAGTATTATTTTCTATAATTATACTACCAACTGGAACTTCATTATTTTCAAAGGCTTTTTGTGCCTTTTGTAATGCTTTCTTCATATATTTTTCATTCATTGTATTCACCTCATAAAGCAATAAAAAAGCACACACATTTAGAGATTCTTAAGGCTGCTATCTTCCGATTCTGACCTGTTTCAAATATAAATGTTGTGCTAAAAACAATATACATTATTTTCATAAAGAAATCAACTTAATATTTTATTATCATATTAATGTTTCACGTGAAACATTATAATTTGCAATATTGTTTAAAATAATTAAAAATTTATAGACAATCATTTTC
>CATOOY010000047.1 GCA_951801995.1 uncultured Erysipelotrichaceae bacterium | reverse complement strand
TATTTTCTTTTTGCTTTAATAAATAATAGTAAATAAACAATTGCATATTTAATCCATAGTATATTTTATTTATGTCGAAATGAGTACTTCCTGTTTTATAATCTATGATTGCTCCATATATTTTCCCTTTTTCTTTGTAGAGACAAACTTTATCTATTTTACCGATTAATTTTACTTTGAGTTTTTTATAATCTATATTTTCACAAAATTCTTTTTCTAAATATTTTGTTATAAAAGAGGATCTTTCTTGCTGTTTTTTTAAAATAGCAAGCATTCTTTTTATTTCTCTTTTATATTTTTCTATGTAAAAGTGTTCTTTAAATGATATTTTTTCTTTTTCATAATAAGAAAAGATAATAGAATCTAGGATGTCTTCTAATTCTTTTTTATTTTCTATGCTTTCTAATATTTCGTGGACAATTAGTCCGAAAATACGTTCTATATCTTCTTCTTTTTCCTCTTTTACTTTTACTATGTTTTGTAAATAATAACGAAACCTACATTTATAAAATGTTTCTAAAGATGTATAGGAAAGTGTAATATTATTTTGAATAAGAGATAGAAAGTCTTCTTTTTCAATAGGCGTATATTGGTGTTTATAACTTTTATATTTAGATGATATATTATGAAATAAAATAGGAAGTCTTTTACTTACTTTGTTATATTTAACAAATTCATCTAATTCTTTACTACAAAGATAAGAAGCAAAATCTTTGGTAAATGCAATATCTTCTTTTTCTTTTAATATTAGTTTTCCTTCTTTTATAAGTTCTTCTATTATATCTGCTTTTGCATATTCTTTTGTGCTTGAAAATTTTGCATAACTAATCTTTATATTTTTATGTGTATTTAAAAATTTCCTTAATTTTTCTTTTTCTTTTTTGTTTTTTTCTAAGGTACAATCTAATTCTAGTTCTTCTTTTTCTTTATCATTTATATAATCATCATCTTTATATATTTTTGGAAAATAGGATAAAGATGCACCTATCAAGAATAAAAAATCTTCTTGTTCTATATCATCTTGATATAAAGAAGTGACTTCTATTATATTTTCATATTCTTCTTTTTCTATGCTCTCTTTGCTGCAAATATATTTTATTATTTGTTTATGTTTGTCTTTATTTTCTATAAAGTCATATTTATTTAAAATGTTTATTAATTTTCTATGTATTTCTTTTAAAAAGGGATCTTTTAGATCGTAATTTTCAGAAAGTAAAAATGGTATTTCTTTTTTATCTTCTATTTCTTCTAATAAATAAAGAAAATATTTTGTTATATCATAAGAAATTAGTGGCTTTTTCTCTTTTATTTGAAATGGAATATGATAAAGTGTGAAAACTCTTTTGATTACATTTTTATAATCATCGTTTAATAAAATAACTTTTATGTGGTTTTTATCTATGTTTTGATTTATCAGAGATGCGATAGTACTTGCAAGATGGGCTATTTCTTCTTCTATGTTGTCAAAAGTATATAATGTATGACAAAAATCTTTTTCCTCTTCTTCAAGTGTAATTACTTTATTTTCAGAGGATAATTTTTGAAATATTTTTTTATCTGCATTTTCTATATTTTCTAATTCATATAAAATAATTGTTTTATTTCTCATAAATTTTGGAAAAACAAGATCTTTTTTTACTAAATTTTCATTTTTTAAATGTTCAAATAATTGAGATAATTTTTGTATTTTTTCACTTTTATATGTTTTTTCTTCTAGGTAATAGCATATATGCATATATATTTCAGCAATACTTGGTAATACTTTTTCTTTTTCTATTATTTCCAATATGGCTTTTTCATGATAGGTAAATAAGTATTTTGTTTTTACTTCTTCTATGGTATAAATTTTACATGATAAAATTATATGGTTTTTACTTGCATATTTTAAAATCTTTTTTTTATGAATATGATCTGTAATAATTATTACATTTTTATTTAAATAAGTATCTATTTTCATGATATCACCACTTTTATTATTATACCATAAGTCAAAAAAAAGAGCATCTGCTCTTTCTATATTTTCATATGTTTTCCAATTTTTTACAAAAAGAATTGTTTTTATTTATTTTCTAATTTTACTTTGAGTTCTTCTTCTAATACCCAAAGATCATTTGGACTCATAAATGCATATACTGTATTTTCTTCTTCTACAATTTTAGATATATCTTCTTTTTCTATTAAATATCCATTTTGCATTTGTTTTGTAATTATTTCAGATGTTACTCCTTCAAAATCTTCTTGTTTTTCACGTGCAGGGTGAATAGGTAAAAAATAGGCTTTATGGGTGTTTTCTAATGCTTTTACTAAATCTTTTGCAAATTCTTTGGTTCTAGAAAAAGTATGTGGCTGAAAGATGGTTACTATTTTTTTATTTGGATATTTTTGTTTTATTGAATTTAAACAAGATTTTACTTCATTAGGATGATGTGCATAGTCATCAATAATAATATTTTCTCCTACTTTTATTTCTGTAAATCTTCTTTTGGCACCCATAAAAGTTTTAAAAATTCTTGCTACTTCTTTGGCATCTAATCTTTCATAGTAAGATGTCCCAATTACTGCAAGAGCATCTAAAAGCATGTGTTTCCCATAAATAGGAAGGTCAAAATGTCCATAGTAATTTTCTTCTACAAATACATCAAAACTTGTTCCTGATATTTTATATTCCACATTTACTGCTTTAATATCATTATCTTCTTTTAAACCATAAAAGAAAATTGGTTTTGTTACTTCTAAACTGTGTGTATAGGGATCATCCCCACATGCAATAATCATTTTTAAAGCATTATTTGCATAGGACTGATATGCATCTATTACATCATCAATATCCTGAAAATAATCAACATGATCTAAATCTATATTAGTAATAATAGCATATGTGGGTGTATAGTCTAAGAAATGTCTTCTATATTCACAAGCTTCTAGAATAAAATATTCGTTTTTATTTTCTGCATTTCCTGTTCCATCTCCTATTAGATAATTTGCTCCTTTTATTCCGTTTAAGACATGTGCCATCATAGCGGTTGTTGTGGTTTTTCCATGACAACCTGCTATACAAACTGTCTCAAATTTTTTCGTAAGTTTCCCTACCATTTCTGAATACGTATATATTGGTAAAGATAATTCTTTGGCTTTCTTTACTTCTTCATTTTCCTCTGTAAAAGAAGCTCCTACTATTATTTTCATATCTTCTTTTATATTCTTTTCATCAAAAGGAAAAACTTTTATATTTTGTTTTTTCAGTCCTTCCTCTGTAAAAAAATGTTTTTCTAGATCACTACCTTGTACTTCATATCCTAACTGTTTCATAATTTGTGCCAATGCAGCCATCCCAGACCCTTTTATTCCAATAAAATGATACATATTATCCTCTCCTAATACTAATTTGTTTTTTATTTTGTTTATAGTTTACTGTAAAACAGGAATCTTAGGTACTTGGTTTTTCTATATTGCTTGTTTCACAATTCCCTTCTTTATAATCTGTTATTTTTAACTTTTTGTCTGTTTTTTCTTTTAAAGCACACCAAGTTCCATTTTCTTTTTCTCCACCATTTTTCTTTAGTCTTTTTCCTTCTATATCTGTTAGCTTCCCATTTTCTAATGTATATGTGATTTCTCTATACCCTTTTTAGCATTATGCATACATGCTGCATCCATATAACCATTTATACTTTTCACAAATGTTTCTTTTTTACTTTTGTTTAATATTCTTATAGTTATAGGTGCTGTTAAAAGAGCAAGCATTGTAATAATAAAAATAGAGCCCAATATTTCTACTAATGTAAAACCTTTGTCCTTCATTTTTTCACTCCTAACAATATTTTATATTATCATATCACTTTTTCCTTTCTAAATCTATATTTTTGTAATATTTTTGAGTCTTCTAATTACTTTTTTTTCTATTCTAGAAATATAAGACTGACTAATTCCAAGTTTTAGGGCTACATCTTTTTGTGTCATTTCTTCTCTGCCACCTAATCCATATCTTAATACCATAATTTCTTTATCTCTTCCTTCTAATTTATTTATTTCTTCATATAATATTTTCCTTTCTGTTTTATCTTCTAATCCCTTGGTAACTATATCTGCATCTGTTCCTAAAATATCTTCTAAATGTAATTCGTTTCCTTCTGCGTCATAGCTTAGGTTATCTTCGAAGGATACTTCTCCTTTTCTTCTTTTATTTTTTCTTAAAAACATTAAGATTTCATTATCAATACATCTACTTGCATAGGTTGCTAGTTTGATATTTTTGTCTAATTTATAAGTACTTACTCCTTTGATAAGGCCAATTGTTCCAATGCTTACTAAATCTTCTAAGTCTACACCTGTATTTTCATATTTTTTTGCCAAAAAGACAACTAATCTTAAATTGTGTTCAATTAACTTATTTTTGGCTCTTTCCTCTCCATTCATGCAAGCTTCTACATATTTTATTTCTTCTTCTTTGGAAAGGGGTTCTTTTAATTTATCGGAACTTCCTACAAAGAAAATACTTCTTGATTCATCAAAGATAAATATTAAAAATTTCTTTATTTTGTTTAACATTTTATTCCTCCAATAGTTCAGGTGGTAAGATACAATCCACCCCATTTATTCCTATTTCTTCTTTTATTTCTCCTATTAGGATATTTTTCTTTTCTTTATATCCATCTATTTGTACTTTTTCTGCTTTGATACAGGAAATGATTCCTTCTTCTGTTATTGTTTTATATGGTACTAGTATCATTCCAAATTCATTTATATCATAAATAATTCTTTTTTTATTGATTAGGATAACGGGTCTATGGGTATAAGGATCTTTTAGTGTATTTCCAGTATCTAAAAAGCCTGTACATTCATATTTTTTTCCTTTTAAAAAAATGGTAATGGTATGGTATTTACTATATATATTTTTTAATTCTTTTGCTTGTTTACTATACAGGTATAATATGATAGGAGAACCTATGATAAGAAAGACAATATTAATGCTTAGACCTTTATGATAAAATACCATTCCCTCCTTTTTATAAGCAAATTGATCATTTAAAAAGTATAGAAAACCTCCTAATAGAATGCTTGTAATATAAAGATATAAAACATTTTTAGCTGTATATTTTATATTCTGATATCCAAAAGAAATGATACACATGAAAATACTTATTATTATTTTTAAAAGAAAGAGTTCAAAAGAGTTTATTTTCAAAAATAATAGTAAAATAGAAAAGCCACCAAAAAAAGATCCTAATAAAATACGATTTATATTTTTTCTTCTTCTTAATAAAATGGAAGTGGTTAATAATAGTAGAAAATCTAAGCTAAAATTTAAAAGAAGGAGTAAATCTAAATAAATTTTCATTGTATCACCTTCTTTAGTATAAAAAAAAGACAGGAATAATTCTGTCGTTTTATTTGTACTTTTTATCTTTCTCCTATTTCATATGGATAATTTATTTCTGTTATTTTTACTTTTATATCTTTATTTAATTCTTGCTTTTTTCCTTTTGCTTTTACAAGTAAATAGTTTTGGGTATGACCTATTAGATAATTCTCTTTCCATACTTCTGGTATAAAGGTTACTTCTTTTCCTATATATTTTTCCATATATTTTTGTTCTAATTCTTTGGAAAGATTTAGTAAGATATGGGCTCTTTCTTTTTTGGTATTTTCATCTACTTGTTCTTTCATAGCAGCAGCTTTGGTTCCTTTTCTTTTGGAATAAGGAAATACATGTAATTTAGAAAATTCTATCTTTTTGATTGTCTCTATTGTTTCTTCAAATTCTTTATTTCCTTCTTTGGGAAATCCAACAATTACATCTGTTGTAATGGACATACAAGGTCTTATTTTTCTTATTGTTTCTATTTTTTGAATAAAATCTTCTTTATTATATTTTCTATTCATTTCTTTTAGGATTTTGTCACTTCCTGATTGTAAGGGAATATGCATATGATCTACTAAAATAGAACTTTTTTCTATTACTTTTAGTACTCTATCGTTTATTTCATTCATTTCAATGGAGGAAATGCGAAGTCTTTCTAATCCTTTTATTTGGACAATTTCTTCTAAAAGGGAAGCGAAGTCATAGTTTTCTACTTTATAATTTCCTGTATGGATCCCTGTTAAAACGATTTCTTTGTGTCCATTTTTGACAAGTGTTTCTACTTCTTCTAATACTTCTTCTCTTTTTTTACTTCTCACATTTCCTCTAGTGAAAGGAATAATACAATAAGAACAAAAGTTGTTACATCCATCTTCTATTTTTACAAAGGCTCTTGTTTTATTGAAATTATTTAGTTTCATTTTTTCAAATGAAACTTGTTTTAATTTTTCTACTCTATCTTGCTTTTTTTTCTCTTTTTGATATTCTTCAATATAAGACACAATTTTTGTTTTATTTTTGTTTCCTAATACAATAGATACACCTTCTATTTCTAATACTTCTTGTTTGCTTACTTGGGAAAAGCAGCCTGTTACTACTAATATTTTTTGTTCTTTCGCCATTTTTCTTATTGTTTTGGCAGATTTTCTATCGGCATTATTGGTAACTGAGCATGTATTTACGATGAGTATATCTGCTTCTTTTTCGTTTTCTACTTCTTCATAGCCACTATTTATAAGAAGATCTGCCATGACTCTTGATTCATAAGTATTTACTTTGCATCCTAATGTATAGATATAAAATTTCATATACTACCTCTCAAAAAATAGACCAAGGTCTATTCTAAATTTTTTCTTAAATCTTTTAATTCATCTAAAAAGTTATCATTATTTTTATCTTCATTTGACATACGTCCATAAATAGGAGAAATAAAATCAGAACTTCTGAATTTTTTTGCTTCGTTTCTAGGCCTTTCTTCTAATTCAAAATCTTCATCAAATGGTAGAGATTCTATTTCTTCTCTTCTTCTTTCATCGATTGCTGCATAAAGGTTTCTTTCTTCTCTTCTTAATTTTCTTTCAAATGCTAAAATAGGATCTTCTTCTATTTTTCTTTCTTCTTCTTTTTCTCTTGCTTTTCTTTCTCCTTCACGTATTTTTCTTTCTACATTTCGCATTAATTCTTCTTTTCTTCTTTGTTCTTCTGCAAAGGAATATTCTTTTTCTTTCGCTTCTTCTTTTTTTAATTCTATTTCTTCTTGCTTTTCTTTTCTTTTTTCTTCTCTTCTTAATCTTTCTTCTAAATTACGAAGACGTTCTTCTTTTATTCTTCTTTCTTCTATTTCTTTATTTTTTTGGTTCTTTTCTAAGTGTAAGTTTAAGCCTTCTTCTTTTAATTTATCTTCTAAGGTTGGTTTTTCTTCTTGATTTTCTAATTCTACTAATCTTATTTGTTCTTGTTTTCTTCTTGGTTTTTGTTCTAATTCGTCCCCTCTTACTTCGTTTTCTTCTTTTAATTTTCCTGCTACTTTTAAAAGTTCTTGATAACTAATAATGGCTTTTTCTTCTTGCAATTCTTCAAAAGAATGTGTTTTATCTCTACTACCACTTTCTATTTCTTCTTGCATTTGTTCTAACACATCTTCTAATTTAATTGTCTCTTCTTTTGCTTTTTCTTTTGGCTTTATTTCTTCTTTTCTAACTTCTCTTTTTGGCTCTTTTATTTTCTCTTTGGAAACTATCTCTTGTGGTTTTTCTTTTTTTACTTCTCTTTTTTCTTCAAGTGGTTCTTTTTTCTTCTCCACCTTTTTTATTTCTTCCTTTTTTATTTCTTCTTTTTCTTCAGGATTTTTTGAGGTAAAGATAATTATTCCTATCATTGTTATAATACAAGCCGCTGTTATAAAACAAACAATCGCTAAATCCATAAAACTAATATTGGCTAAAATATACATACAATCACTCCATATATTCATAATTTATTATACTCATTAAAAAAATAGGAACTGTTTCTACTCTCATGATTCTTTTTCCTAAACTTACTTTTTGAAAGCCATTTTTACAAAGTATTTCTTCTTCTTTTTCTGCAAATCCACCTTCAGGTCCTATGATTATATTTATTTTATCATATTTTGTATGGTTTTGCAAAACAGATTTGACACTTTTTATATCCTTTACAGTACTGCAAAGGATATTTAGATCATTTGGATATATTATGTTTTTTAATTCATATATTCCTAAGACATTTGGTATATCTAATCTTTTTGCTTGTTCTGCTGCTTCTTTACTGATTTTATTCCATCTTTTGAATTTGCTTTCTTTTTTCTTTTCTTCTATTTTAATCATACTTCTTTCTGCTTTATAAAGTATTATTTCATCTACACCAAGTTCTGTTGATTTTTGAATAATCAAATCTAATTTTGCTTCTTTTAAAAGTGGAATAAATAAGCGTACACAGGTATTTATAATATTGGCATTTTCTTCTTTTTTTATACATACATATTCTTTTTCTTCATAAGAACATATATATAATTTTTTTTCATAGACAACTTCTATTAGATCTCCTTTTTTCATTCGCATAACTGTTTTTATATGATATAGGTCTTCTTCTTTTAAAAATAATGTGTTTTTTTCTTTTTGTTTACTAAAATACCTCTGCATTTCCTTCACCATTTTTATTATAACGTTATCTTTTTAAAATGTAAATAAAAAGAGAAATTTTTAAAATTCTC
>CATOOY010000046.1 GCA_951801995.1 uncultured Erysipelotrichaceae bacterium | reverse complement strand
TCATTATCATTTACTATTTTCATTAACTTTTCAATATCATAAACACTTCTAGTTAATCTATCTAATTTAAAAGCAACTATAACATTTATATTTTTATTTCTAACATCATTCATCATTTCTTGATAAGCAGGTCTCTTATCGTTTTTAGCACTTATTCCTGCATCTTTATATACTTTATAAATAGAATATCTTTTAAAATCACAAAACTCTTTTAATCTATCTTCTTGTTCTTGTAAACTAAAACCCTCACGACTTTGTTCTTCAGTACTTACTCTAACATATATCCCAGCAATTTTATTTGTTTCATTCATAGTATTAGTCCTCCTTTTTGATAAACTATTTTATCATTTTTTCTATAAATTACAATAAACTTGATTTTAAATATTCTTCTAAATCTTTAAATTTTATTTTCTTGTTATAACCATTTATAAATATGTCATCACACTCATCAAATAATAAATAGTTATTACCATTAACTTTTAATATATGTGGCTTTGTATAAGCAATATTAGTGTTTTTAAGACTTATAATACTTCCATTAATAAATTCATATTTAACACAAGCAAATTTACATATCATATCTACTTTCTTTTTTAATTCTTTATTTATTACAAGTTCTTTAGTTTCTATTGTCATATATATCACTCTCACTTTCTTAAACAACAAAAAAACTAACTATTTCTAGTTAGCAATTTATTACTTACTCGAAAAGTTCGAGTTTCCTATCAATCTGGTGCACCCGAAGGGATTCGAACCCCTGACCTTTTGGTTCGTAGCCAAACACTCTATCCAGCTGAGCTACGGGTGCGTTTTGAATCTAGGTATGATTATAACATAAAATAGAATAGATTGCAAATATTTTGTTGGTATATTCTTTTTAAAAATGTGTATTTTGTTTGACAAATACCCTGTAGGGGTATATAGTTATATTAGGTGATAATATGCGAGATCTAGTGGCTTGTTGTGAAAAAGACGATAAAAAAAAATTAATGAAAAGACTTAAGATTATGGAAGGTCAGATAAAAGGGATTATTCAAATGGTAGATGAAAATAGATATTGTGATGACATTCTTATTCAAATTATGGCACTTGATCACGCTTTAAAAAGTTTTGGAACAGAAGTTTTAAGAAATCATTTACTTACTTGTGTTGTAGAGGATGTGAAAAAAGAAAAAAAGGAGTCCATAGAAGAAGTTATAGAAATTATTAAGAGATTTTATATGTAGTGGGGGATAATATGAAAAAGGTTATTTTAAGCATTGATGGCATGAGTTGCAGTGCTTGTGCAATGGGATTAGAAAAGTATTTAAAAAAACAGGAAGGAATAAAAGAGGTAAGTGTTAACTTGGTTTTAGCACAAGCTTTTATTACTTATACAGAATTTTTAACATTGGATGATTTAAATAGATTTGTTTTAGAAGCAGGTTTTAAGAGTTTAGGGGAATATAAACCAAATAGGGAGGAACATATAACAGAAAAAAAGCGATTACTTTTTTTTACAGTTTATATTATTTTCTTTATGATATTTTCTATGCTATATAAAAAAGAAAATATTATACTTTCTATTTTTTCTAATTATTCTTATTATACATTTTTTCTATTTTTTCTCAGTTTACCCTTTTTATTTTATGGATTTTCTATCTTTAAAAAAGGAATAGTAAGTCTTCTTTATAAAATGCCTAATATGGATACACTTGTAACAATTGGTGTATTTGCTAGTTTAGGTTATAGTATATTTGTTATAATAAGGATTTTTTTAGGAGATGATCCTTTTACTTATCATCTGTATTTTGATTCTGCTGTGATGGTTATTTATTTTGTAAAACTTGGGAGATATATTGATTATAAAAGTAAAGAAAAAACAAAAGATTCTATAAAAGGACTAGTACAAATTACTCCAACTTTTGCTTTAGTGAAGACTAATAACAAGGAAAAAGAAGTGACAATTGATGAAGTTAAAAAGGGAGATATATTAATCGCTAAACCAGGTATGAAAATAGCTGTAGATGGTAAAATTGTAACAGGAGAGACACATATAAATGAATCTTTTATTACAGGAGAATCTATTCCTTTAAAGAAAGGTAAGAATGATAAAGTAGTTGCTGGTAGTATAAATATAGATGGATATATTGAGTATAAAGCAGAACTCATTGGAAAAAATTCTACTATTTCTTCTATTGTTCATTTAGTAATGGAAGCTACCAATACTAAAATGCCTATTGCTAGACTTGTAGATAAAATAAGTGCTTATTTTGTTCCTTTTATTCTTTTATTTGCTTTTATTACTTTTGTAAGTTATCTTTTATTCTCTTTTCCTTTAGAAGATGCTGTTTTAACTTTTGTTACTATTTTAGTGGTAGCTTGTCCTTGTGCTCTTGGACTTGCGACACCGCTTGCTATTGTTATTAGTGAAGGAATATGTGCACAAAATGGTATCCTTGTGAAAAAAAGTGAAATTTTAGAACTTGCAAAGGATATAGATACTGTTGTTTTTGATAAAACAGGTACTCTTACATGTGGTGATATTCGTATATCTAAGATTTATAATTATAGCAAATATACAGAGGAAAAATTAATGGAGAAAATTGCTAGTATAGAGTCTAAGTCTACACATCCAATAGGGAATGCCTTTTTGTTTTATGCTAAATCACATTCTTTGAAATTAAAGCCAGTAAAAAAAATGGAGGTACTTTCTGGGGTTGGAATTTTAGGATTTGTGCATTCTAAAAAAATATATATTGGAAATGAAAAATTGTTTTCTATGTTATCTATCGAAAATCCTTATCAAAAAGAAGAAGAATTACTAAGAAAACTTGGAAATAGTATTGTTTATGTTATAGAGGATGGTGTTATTCTTTCTCTTATAGGTGTAAAAGATATTGTTCGAAGAAATGCTAAAAAAACGGTTATGGAACTTAAGTGTCTGCGTAAGGATATTATTATGCTTACAGGGGATCATTTAGAAAGTGCTCAAAAGATTGCTAATGAACTTGGTATTTCTCATGTTATAGCTGGTGTTCTTCCAAAAGATAAGAAAAAGACCATTACAGATCTTATAAAAAATGGCAAGAAAGTTATGATGGTAGGAGATGGAATAAACGATGCACCTAGTTTGGCACATGCTACTGTTGGTGTTAGTATGACAGGTGCGACAGATATAGCAGCTGATTCTGCTGATGTTATTTTACTTCATAATAAACTTGATAAAATAGCAATGCTGATAAAAATTAGTAAGGAAACGGTTACTAATATTAAAAGAAATTTGTTTTGGGCTTTTTTCTATAATATATGTATGCTTCCTATTGCAGCTGGTATTTTAAAACCTTTTGGTATTTTCATGAATCCTATGATTGCATCTTTTGCTATGGTACTTAGTAGTTTTACTGTTGTAATGAATGCATTACGTTTAAAAAAAATAAACTTAGATTTATAGGTTTCTAAGATATTAATGTTTGAATACAATATATAAATATGATATTATTTTATAAAGTGTTATGGGGGTGACATCATGAAAAAACTTTTGTTTATGTATCCTATTCAAGCACATCGCTATTTAGGAAATTTTACAATAGAAGATTTAGATTTATTAGGAAAAACAATTAATGAACGTTATCGTCAAAAGGACTATCAAATTTATTTTTTAAGTTTTAGTGATATTACTAGAGATAAACTTTGCTTGGTGCAAAAAGAGGATACTGTTATTTTTGGAAGTATGTGTTTTGACTGGAATACTATAAGATGGAAAGAGAGAAAGGGTCGTGGACCTTCTTCAAAGCAAGATGGATATTTTGAATATTGGCAAAATGAATCTAAACGTATGTCAAAATATATTGATTATCCATCTTTTGAAGATATTTTAAATGAATTAGCTCCTGATGAGGAAACTGTAATAGCAGGAGTAGATCCTTATAGAACTCCTTATATGTTTACAGAATATTTGCAAAATCTTGGATATAATACTTTTCTAGATTTAGAGCTTGGAGAGAATTTTCCTAAATATAGAAGATATTGTGGTTTTTCGCCTTGTACTTATAATTTACAAAATATCATGATTAATGATGAGATGGGGACTCTTTATTCGCAAGGAATCTATCTTTATGAGCGATTTCATTCTTTGTTTAGAGAAAAATCTGTTTATCGTCTTTCTTCTTATACTCCTACTATTTCTAAGATAGATGCTTATTTTTATAAAATTTGTATAGATCCTGATTTGGATTTTGCTCGTAATGAAGAGATTCTATCTTCACTGCAATATTTATTATGTCATCTTTCTAAAGAGGAGAGAATCGCATTTTATAACAAAGTATTTAAGAATCCTCAAGAGTATGTAGAATTTTTGTTTCAAGCATGTTCCCCTAATGGTTCTTCACGTTTTTTCTTTCTTCTTCATTTACTTAGATATATTATTGAAAAAGAGAATATTGTTTCATTTTCTTCTTTTAAAGAAGGTAAAGATTTTAATAGGAAAAAGGCATTAGGATTTAAGAATAAAGTGGTTGCTGATTTACTTGCATTTAGAAAACAGTTGTTAGAAAATCCAAATAATATTTCTTGTCAAACGGATAATGTATTTAGTGATGTTATTAAAGTGAATCAACTTGTAGATATGTATCATTACAAATAAAAAAGGTAAGTTCAATGAACTTATCTTTTTAATATGATTTTCCCCAAAAGACCATATGTTTAGCAGGTTTTCCACAGTAGATACAGGTATCAGATAGGTGTTCTTGCTCGAATGGAATACATCTACTTCCAGCTCCACCTGTTTCATATTTGATTTCCCCTTCGCATTTTTCACTGCCACACCACATAGCTTTTATAAATCCTCTTTGTTTGTTAAATTTTTCTATCATTTCTTCCATTGTAGTTGCACTATCTATATGAGAATCTAAGAATTCTTTTGCTTTATTATACATGGATTTTTGAATATCTTCTAAGATTTGTGGTAATCTTTTTTCTAATTCATTTATGGATATTGTAATTTTTTCATTGTTGTCTCTTCTTACTATTATTACTTCTTCTTTTTCTATTTCTTTTGGTCCTATTTCAATACGTGTAGGAATTCCTAACATTTCTTGTTCACTAAATTTCCATCCTGGTGTTTTGTCTGTTTTATCTATTTCAGCGCGAATGTTATTGTTTTGCAATTGATTGAATATTTCGTTTGCTTTTTCTAATACGCCTTCTTTATGTGCATTGATTGGTATGATTCTTGTTTGAACTGGTGCGATTCTTGGTGGTAATACTAGACCTCTATCATCACCATGTACCATGATAATTGCACCAATAATTCTTGTGGAAAGTCCCCATGATGTTTGATTTACTGTTTCTAATTCATTGTTTTTATTTAAGAATTTGATATTAAATGCTTCAGCGAAACCAGAACCAAAGAAATGACTTGTTCCTGATTGTAATGCTTTTCCATCGTGCATCATAGCTTCTATTGTATAAGTAGCTTCTGCTCCTGCAAATTTTTCGCTTTCTGTTTTTTGTCCACAAATAAGTGGAATTGCTAAATCTTCTGTTACAAAGTCGTAGTATACTTTTAACATTAGTTGTGTTCTTTCTTCTGCTTCTTTAGCACTTGCATGAATTGTATGTCCTTCTTGCCATAGGAATTCTCTAGAACGTAAAAATGGTCTAGTTGTTTTTTCCCATCTTAGAACAGAGTTCCATTGATTATATAATTTTGGTAAGTCTCTATATGACTTTACTGTTTTTTGCCAGTGATCACAGAAGAGTGTTTCTGAAGTTGGTCTTATACAAAGTCTTTCTTCTAATCTTTCTAGGCCTCCATGAGTAACCCATGCTACTTCTGGTGCAAATCCTTCTACATGATCTGCTTCTTTTTCTAGTAAGCTTTCTGGGATAAGAACTGGTAAATATACATTTTGTACACCTGTTTTTTTGAATCTTTCATCTAAATCTTTTTGGATATTTTCCCATATTGCGTAACCATTTGGTTCATAGATTAAGCAACCTTTCACTGCTGTATAATCACATAGTTTTGCTTCTCTTACTACATCTGTGTACCATTGTGCAAAGTTTTCGTCACGTGCTGTTATTTTTTGTACAAATTTTTTTTCGTTTGTCATAAATTCCTCCTATTTTTATAATCTGATGAAGACTACATCATTTCCATGGTCTTCTATTATTTTTTTTACGTCTTTAAAAGATAAATAGACAGTAGCTTTATTGGTGTTGGGGTGAAAACCTACTTTCTCTTTTCCTTGTAATTCTTTATCAAAGATGAAAATAACAGATTTGCTTTCATCATTTATTACACCAAATGGAGATACATATCCATTTTCTAGTTTTAAATATTTTTCTAATCTTTCTTTAGATCCAAAGCTAAGTCTTGTAGACCCTATTTTTTTTGCAATTTCATCTAGATGTATTTCTTTGGTGTGATGACAAGATAAGACAAAGTGCATCTTTCCATTTGCATTTCTTAAAAATAAGTTTTTACATACATATCCTTTTTCTAATAAACCGATTTTTTCCATGTCATCCATGGTATGAACTTCTTCGTGTTCTACAAGTTCATACTTTATATTATGTTTATTTAATAATTCTAAAACCTCTTTCAAGTTTTCCTCCTATAATCCTAATTCTTCATCTATTTCACAAAGAGCTTCTAAGGCGATTTGTGCAAAATCTTCTAATTCTATTCCTGTTTTTATAATTTGCATCATATACGGTCGTGAAGCGCCTTTTGCATATCTTGTTTCTTTAAATCTTTTTAAGATAGATGATACTTTTACACTTTTTACTTTATGGTCAGGATAGCCTTTGGCAATAGCTGTGATAAATCCACTCATTGGATCTGCTGCTAGTAATGCATATTCTATTTTTGTTTTTGCTTTATAACCGTTTTTGGGATTATGTGCTAGGATAGCATTATATAAGGTTTGATTTCCAAAGTTTTCTTTTTTTAATATGTCAATAGATACAGGACCATGTATAGACATATCGTTTTGCCAGTCTGCAGTTTCTTCGTCTAGATCGTGTAGTAATCCAGCTATTTTCCAAAGTTCTATGTTTTCTTTATCTAACTTTTCAGCAAGTTTTCCCATAATAGCTTCTACTGCTTTTGAATGTTTGATGTAAAAATCATTTTTTACATATTTATTTAATATTTCTAATGCTTTTTGCCTATCCATTTTTATCACCTATAATAGTGATAGTTTATCATACTTCTTTGGTAAAGTCAAAAATTTTGTAGTTTTAAAATTTAGAAAAAATGCATAAATGCTTATAAAAATACATATTCTTTATTGACATGTGGATTGTTTTGTGTTACAATTTGTTTATCGGGAAATGGCTCAACTTGGTAGAGCACTTGGTTTGGGACCAAGGGGTTGCAGGTTCAAATCCTGTTTTCCCGACCATTTATGCTAATAAGACCCTTAAAATACAAAATTAGAGGGTATTATTATAAAATCTTTTTTAATCTGTTACACAGATACAAAAAAGTTAAATATAACTGTATAATAATTTCTCATTGGCTGTGAGTCTATTGTCAGTTAGTATTTAAAGTTTCAAGGGTGGTTATCACTCTTTTTTCTTCGTCTGGAAGCATATGTGCATAGACATTTAATGTTGTTGAACAATCTGCGTGTCCTAATCTTTTTGAAATAGCCATGATAGATATTTTTTGATTTAGTAGTAGTGTTGCATGACTGTGCCTGAAATCGTGTAGTCTAATTTGTCTAACATTTGCTTTATCACAATAATAGTTTTTCTTTCTTTCAATGGTTGTTGGGCTTAAAGGTTTATCGTATCCAAAAATAAATAAATTACTGTTAAAATATCCATATTTTTCAATATAATATTCTTTAAGACTGTTTAATTCTGTGCATAAATATTCATCAATGCGAATAGATCGTATTGATTTTTTTGTTTTTGGGGTTGTTATTATTCTTTTTCCATTTATTGATTCTTTAGATATTGTTTTGTTGATTCGTATACAGTTATCTGTAAAATCGTTAAAATTTAAGGCTAGTGCTTCTCCTAATCTACAGCCTGTAAAATACAAAAACTGAAATAAAACTTTGTATATTTTTTGATCTACCTGTTTAATAAATATTTTATATTCTTCGATTGTCCAAAAATTTGGGTCTTCAATCAAATTATAATTATTTTTAAAATTTCCAACTTGACAAGCCACATTTTTTTAGATTAAATAATGGATAAAAAAGCTAATCAAGAGCGAATATATTTGGCTGATAATATTCGAAAATTGAGAAAATTAAAAGGTTGGCCTCAAGAAAAACTAGCATTTGAATCTAATACTACAAGTCATTGTTTTATAGATTTAGAATCGGCTTCTAGGAATATAATAACTGACACTTTAAGTAGAATAGCACATACCTTAGATGTAACAGTACATGATATTACTAAACCAAACTAAATGATAAATGACATTAAAAATATAACACAAAAAAGATATTTATGTCCTAAAATGATACTTTTTTAGAAAATTAGAAATGAGATAATCAATTCAATGAAAAAGGTGATTCTTGAATGGAGATAAAAAGCACGTATAATTTATATGAATTAATTGAACAACAAAAGCCTATTGATTATAAAAGTATAATATGTGAGAATATGAAAAATTTTCGTCTAAAAAAATATAATGAATTTAAGCAAAAAAATACAGGTGTAACGAATCCTTATAGCACTGACAGCATTTCTGAAATTTTGGGAATTAGTAAAGTTCATTATAAAAGATTAGAAAATAAAAATGATAAATCAAAGAATATTAATGTAGAAAAATTATTGATTTTATCTATTATTTAT
>CATOOY010000045.1 GCA_951801995.1 uncultured Erysipelotrichaceae bacterium | reverse complement strand
AGTAGACATAAGTTTATTCCTTTCAATGTTTTATGGGCAATTACATTGTATCAAACTTATGTCTTTTTATTAAATAAAAATAGTATTGGTAAAACTTTCACCAACACTATTTATAATACAACCAAAAAGTTTGGTTTTGCCAAACTTATTTTGTTTTAATAAATTCTTTTTGCTTTTGTAACTCCTCATAAAACATATCAAGATTACTATATTCCTTTTTTCCTTCTATTATTTTTTCGATTTTTAAATTACGATAAGAACTATTATAAGGAGGCTTAACATCTATGTAAATAGCTATTTCAAGTAAATGATCATGATAGTTTTCTAAAAGCAAAGATTTATTTTCCTCAAAAAATTCAATTTGTTTTAAACTCATCTGTTTTGGTAAAAAGATAGTAGCAAAGTATTTACCATCTATAGGTCTACCTGAATTTACCACAGTCGCAAACCCCTTTTCTGCTAGTTTAAGAGCACAAGTAATATCATCCCAAGAATTTGGTTTTTCAATTCTAAGTTTATCAAAAAGTTTTGAAAAAAATTCAAGATGTGCTTCACCGATTTTCTTAGAAAAAGAGACAACTTTTCCATCTATAAATTCTTGTCCATCTATTTGTACCCCTTCAAAGTCATTATTGGGAATTATCCATAGTAATTCCCTTAATAAATATTTATTAAGGTACTTCTTCTTTTTTTCTAAAAACATATAATTATGATATAATAAAGTAGGTGATAAAATGAGAGTAATCATTTCAGCAGGAGGGACAGGAGGGCATATCTACCCAGCCCTTGCTATTTTAAAGAAAATAAAAGAAAAAGAACCCAATAGTGAATTTCTATATATTGGAACTCATAACCGTATGGAAAAAGATATTGTGCCAAAAGAAAAAATACCATATGAAGAAATAGAAATGTATGGATTTAATAAAACAAAACCACTATCTAATTTAAAATGCATTTCTTGTTTAACAAAAGGATATAAAAAATGTAAAAAATTAATAAAAGAATTTAAACCAGATGTAGTAGTAGGTGTAGGAGGGTATATCACAGTACCAGTAATATTAGCCGCATCTAAATTAGGGATACCTACTTTTATTCATGAACAAAATAGTCTACCTGGAAAATCTAATATATTTTTATCAAAATATGTATCAAAAATAGGAGTTTCTTTTAAAAATAGTAGTAGTAAATTTCCAGATTACAAAACAGTATTTACAGGAAACCCATGTAGTGATGAAGCAATGAAAGTAAAAAAAATAGAAAAAAAAGAACTAGGATTAGATGAGAAAAAGAAACTTATTTTAATTGTAATGGGATCACTAGGTGCATCTACTTTCAATAATTATTTTTTAACCTTACTACCAAAAATAAAAAAGAAAGACTATGAAATTGTTCTCATAACAGGAAAAACGGAATATGAGAAAGTAAAAGAAAATAAATTTCCTAAAAACGTTTTTGTGTATCCCTTTTTTGAAAATCTACCAAGACTTATGAAATGTGTAGACGTAATGGTATCAAGAGCAGGAGCATCTACACTAAGTGAAGTAATTGCCTTAGATATACCTACGATTTTAGTTCCAAGTCCCTTTGTAGCAAATAACCATCAATATAAAAATGCAATGGATTTAGTAAAAGAAAACGCAGCCTTATTAATAGAAGAAAAAGATATGAAAGAAGATATTTTATTAGAAAAGATAGATGAAGTTTTAAAAGAAGAAAAAACAAAAGAATTGAAAAAAAATTTAAAAAAATTAAATACCAAAGATAGTGCACTTAAAATATATACAGAAATAAAAGCACTAGTAGATAGGAAATAAGTATGAAAGAAGAACTAAAAAAATATGGAACAGTAATAGAAAATCCATGTATGAAAGACTTTACAACCTATAAAATTGGAGGGCATGCTATTGCATGTGTTTCCCCAAAAGATGAAGAAAATCTTCTTTCTTTATTACAATATCTAAAAATGAATAAAATAGCATATAAAATAATAGGAAATGGTTCCAATCTACTTTTCTGTGATGAAGACTATAATGGTGTAATTATAAAATTAGAAGAACTAAATAACCTTTCTATAAACGAAAATATAATAAAAGTAGGCGCTGGGTATTCTTTAATGAGACTTGCTTTAAAACTTTCAAGAAGTGGATTAACAGGCTTAGAATTTGCAGCAGGAATACCAGGAACCATAGGTGGAAGTGTATACATGAATGCAGGTGCCTATGGAAGTGATATGGGATATATCACAAGAGAAGTAAAAGTAATCACACCAGAACTAAAAATAGAAACCTTTTCGAATAAAGAAATGGATTTTCACTATAGAACCTCCTTTTTAAAAGAAAACAAGGGGTATATCTGTATAGAAATAACTCTGTGTTTAAAAAAAGGAAACCCTAAAGAAATAATGGAATTAATAGGAGATCGTAAAAAAAGAAGAGTAGAATCTCAGCCCCTTTCTTATCCAAGCGCAGGAAGTGTTTTTAGAAATCCACCATCCATTTCTGCTTGGAAACTAGTAGAAGCAGTAGGATATAAAGGAAAACAAATAGGAGGAGCACTCGTAAGTCCTATGCATGCCAACTTCATTGTAAATAATGGAAATGCAACAAGAAAAGATGTAGAAACATTAATAACAGAAATAAAAGAAAAAGTATATGAAAAATATAATATAGAATTACAAGTAGAACAAGAATTTGTCGAAAATTCAGATAGAGAATTCTAAAAATAGGATTCTCTTTTTATTGAAAAAAAAAAGAAAAATTGTTATAATAAATATAGAAAATAGGGGAGAAGACCATGGGAAAGAAAGTAACAAAAAACAAAAAAAAGAAACAAGTAAAAAAAATACCAAAGAAAAAACTAAAAATAAAATATAAAAATGTTTTTAAATTTTTCCTATTTTTATTTATTATTCTTTATCTTTTCAATCTTATTTTGAAAACACCTATTCAAAACATTTATATAAAAGGAAATAGCTATTTAACAGAAGAAGATATAATTAAAACATTAAATCTTCAAGATTATCCCCCTATTATTTATACTTTTTCTCCTTCATTAGAGAGAAAATTAGAAAAAAAAGTAGAAATAAAAAAAGCCAAAGTAAAACATAAAGATATTTTTACAATACAAATAACAGTAGAAGAAAATACCCCTTTATATTTTGATAGTACCAAAGAAAAAACGATTCTAGCAGATGGAAAAGAAGTAGAAAAAAAATATGATGTACCTACCTTATTAAATTATATACCTGATCAAAAATATAAAAAGTATTTAGAAGAAATGAGAGAAATAAAAAAAAATACCATTGAAAAAATATCAGAAATAAAATATAGTCCCAATGATAAAGATGAGGAACGATTTTTACTCACCATGCGAGATGGGAACTATGTATATTTAACCCTTTCTACCTTTGATAAAATCAATCATTACCTAGAAATTATGACAAAAATAAATAAAAAATTTGAAGGACAAAAAGGTATTTTGTACTTAGATGCGGGGGGGTATTTTGAAGTAATGGAATAAGCAAAAAGAAATAAAAAAACATAGATTTATAAAGGAAAAAAATAAGAAAAAAACAAACTTTTCCTTTCCCTTTTTTAAATAATATAGTATAATAATATATAGAATGTAGGTGATGGTTCTGTGAGACACATTTATACAGGTCTTGATATTGGTTCCAATACAATCAAAATGGTAGTATGTGAATTATATAATGGCAAGTTAAATCTTTTAGCACAGGCATCAACTCCTTCTATAGGAATAAAAAGAGGATTAATAACAGATACAGAAGCTACAAAAAATTCTATCAAAAAAGCAATCGATGAAATGGAAAGTATGCTTGGTTTTCGTATCAAGAAAGTAGCAGTAACCATTCCTAGCTATAAAGCAGATTTTTCCATTGTAAAAGCAAATACAACTATTACAAATGAAAGAAGTATTATAACAGGAGAAGATGTAGAAAGAGTTATCAAAGAAGCCATTAAAGGAGAAGTAAAAGAAGATATGGAAATTGTAACAGATTTACCTATCGACTTTAAGGTAGATGATAAAAATGGCATTAAAGATCCAAAAGGTCTTTTAGCATCTAGACTTGCTGTAAGAACAGTTTTAGTAACAGTACCTAAAAAAAATTTATATTCAGTTGCTTTTGTTTTAGAATCACTTGGTATAGAAATAGTAGATGTTTCACTGGCACCTATCAATGATATGGCAACCTTTAAAACCAAAAATATAGAAGAGAAAGTATCTGCTATTATTAATATAGGTTATGAAACAACAAGTGTTTCTCTTTATAACAAAGGAATCTTAATCAAAAATGCAATCTTGCCACTTGGAAGTGAAAATATCGATAATGACCTTGCATATATTTATAAAACAACCAAAAAAGATGCACAAAAATTAAAGGAAAAATTTGCCTTTGCACATAAAAGAAATGCAAGTGTAAATGACTTCTATGAAATAACAAATACCTTAGAAGAAAAAGTAAAAGTAGGACAATTTGAAGCTTCTGAAATTGTAATGGCTAGATTAGAAGAAATACTAACACATGCAAGAAAAAAAATAACGAACTTGACAAGTAACCCTATTGATTATATTATAATTACGGGAGGTACAAGCAATATGTATGATTTCGAGTATATTGCAAATGATGTTTTTGGGAAAAAAGCAATACTTGGAAACGTAAGAATGCTTGGCATTCGTAATAATGCATATTCAGTAGCGCTTGGTAGTGTGATACATTTTGTAAATAGACGAAAACAAGTCGGTAAAGTAGATACAATGATAAATGAAGAAGAAGAAGGATCTTTAGAAGGAAAAGGAAGTCTTCTCAACCTATCTAGTGATTCTATGCTTGGAAAAGTGTTCAGCTACTTTTTTAGCGAATAAGGGAGGATAAATATGTTTGGATTAGAAATGGACCAAATAGCAAAGATAAAAGTAATCGGTGTTGGTGGAGGTGGAAATAACGCTGTAAACCGTATGATAGAATCTGGTGTAAGAGGTGTAGATTTTATTGTAGCAAATACTGATTTACAAGTATTAAATTGTTCAAAAGCAGAAACAAAAATCCAAATTGGAATGGGACTTACTGGAGGTCGTGGTGCAGGTGCAAAACCAGAAATTGGAAGAGAAGCTGCCATGGAATCCAAAGAAGACATAGAAGAAGCTTTAAAAGGCGCTGATATGGTATTCGTAACTGCTGGTATGGGAGGAGGAACAGGAACGGGAGCTGCCCCTATTATTGCAGATATAGCTCAAGAACAAGGTGCACTTACAGTAGGAATTGTAACCAAACCATTTTCATTTGAAGGAAAAAAGAGAATGGATCAAGCATTAGCAGGATTAGAAGAGTTAAAAGACCATGTAGATACATTAATTGTAATACCAAATGATCGTTTACGCGATATAATAGATAAAACAACACCACTTTTAGATTCCTTTAAAGAAGTAGATAATGTACTAAGAAGAGGGGTACAAGCTATTTCAGACTTAATCGCAGTACCAGGACTGATTAACCTAGACTTTGCAGATGTAAAAGCAGTAATGGAAAAAAGAGGAAATGCACTTATAGGAATTGGTATGGGTGTCGGAGAAAATAGAGCAACCGATGCAGCAAGAGAAGCAGTCGCAAGTGCTTTACTTGAAACAAGTATAGATGGAGCAACCGATGCGATTATCAATGTAACAGGTGGTGCAGACCTTACCTTATTTGAAGTAGAAGAAGCAGCAGAAGTAGTAAGAAGCTCTGCCAATACAGATATCAATACTATTTTTGGAGCTGTTATTAATGAAAACTTAACAGATGAAATCATAGTAACAGTAATTGCAACTGGATTTGAAAAAAATGCAGAACCAATTTATCATTCCTATAGTAGAAGAGAAGAAATAAAAAGAGATATAGAAGAAACAGACGAAGATGACAGTAGTGATATTCCATCATTCCTAAGAAAAAGAGGATTTTAAAAAGGCCACTTAACATAAGTGGTTTTTATAAAAATAATAAAATAATATTTTTTGTGATATACTATAAACAAATGCCAAAATAAGAAGTGTGATCCTATGAAAAAGATAGAAAAGTTAAAGCTAAAAGAAACATTAGAAAAAGGCATAAAAAAGGAGTTTTATTTAAAAACTTTTTTATGTGTTTTTTGCATACTTTTATTACTACTATGCATTCTTTATTCCATTTTTTTACCAAAACTAACATTAAAAGGATCTAAAGAAATTACAATTTCTTATAATACAAAATACCAAGAAGAAGGATATCAAGCAAGCCTATATGGGAAAGATATTACCAAAAAAGTCAAAGTAAGAGGAAACGTCAATACTAAAAAAGTAGGAGTTTATCAAATTTTTTATTCCATAGAAAATGGTATATTAGAAGAAAAAAAAATAAGAACCATAAGAGTAGTAGACAAAGAAAAACCTATTTTAGAATTAAAAGGGAAAGAACAAGTAAAAGTATGTCCCAATAAAACCTATAAAGAAGAAGGGTATCAAGCTAAAGATGACTATGATGGAGACATTACAAGCAAAGTAAAAGTAATAGAAAAAAAAGATCACTTTCTGTATTTAGTAGAAGATTCTTCTCATAATAAAACAGTAAAAAAAAGAAGTTTTACCTATGAAGATAAAACAGCACCAAATCTAAAGCTAAAAGGAAATGATACTATATATGTTGTTGAAAATGGGATATATAAAGAAGAAGGGGTAGAAGCAATCGATAATTGTGATGGCGATATAACCCATCTTGTTATCAAAGAAGGAAAAGTAAATACCCAAATACCAGGAACATACGAAATAACATATAAAGTAATAGATAAAAATGGGAATGTAGCTTCTGTCAAAAGAAGAGTAGTAGTATATAAAAATATAGCTTCTGGATGTATAGATCCAGGAGTAATCTACCTTACCTTTGATGATGGTCCACAAATAGGAACCACCGAACAAATATTGAATGTATTAAAAGAAGAAAACGTAAAAGCTACTTTCTTTGTAACAAGTAAAGGACCAGATACCTTATTAAAAAGAGAATATGAAGAAGGTCATGCTATAGGATTGCATACAAGTTCACATAACTATGCAGAAGTATATGCCTCTATAGACGCTTATTTTAAGGATTTAAAAGCAGTATCAGATCGTGTGAAAAGAGTAACAGATCATGAAAGCAAAATAATTCGTTTTCCGGGAGGAAGTTCCAATACCATTAGTAGAAGATACCAAATAGGTATCATGTCACAACTCACCAAAGAAGTAGTAAACAAAGGATACTTATATTATGATTGGAATGTAGATAGTGAAGATGCAGGAAGATGTGTAGGAAAAGATGCAAATTGTATTTATACAAATATAACAAGCCGTTTATCACACAATAAATGTAATATGATTTTAATGCATGATATAAAGTGGAATACAGCAAATATACTTCGTGATATCATTCATTATGGAAAAAATAATGGATATCATTTTGCGAAAATAACAGAAGGAACCCCTATGATAAAACAAGGTGTAAACAATTAAAAAAGAATTAGTTTTTATTTACTAATTCTTTTATTTTTTCTGTATTTTTAAAATTGAGTTTAGCAATAGACGCTAATTTAGAAAGACCATATTGTAAAACAATTTTAGCACCAACTTCATCTACTTTATTACTAGCACCCTTTGGCAGAAATACACAAACACTTTCCCCCAATTTATCAAGTTCACGAATAAAAATGAAACGACTAATCAAAGAAGCACAAGCAACAGCAAGTGATTTATCTTCCCCCTTTGTAACAAAAGTAATTCCTTTTACAGCATTTGTATTTTTTAAATAATTATAGTATACATAAGGTTTAGCAAATTGATCTACAATAATATGGTGATAAGGAAAACCCTTTTCTTTCATTTTCTGTAAAACACGATTATGTAAAATAGCTTTAATTTTATTCATATTAATATCACTAGAGTATTTTTGATTATATTCTTTATTACTGAAAATAATACTTTCATAAGGTATTTTTTGTATAATTTTAGGAACAATTTCTAAAATTTTATCATCTGTCAATTTCTTAGAATCCTTTACGCCTAATTCTTCCAAAAAAGCAATATCATCTTTTGATACATAACATGCACTTACAACAATAGGACCAAAATAGTCCCCCGTTCCCACCTCATCAGAACCAATCGCATTGGTATAATATAAAGTAGGATCAAAAAGAGTTTCTTTTTTCTCCTTTTTTTCTTTTTTTTCACTATTTTTTTCTTCTATATGAACACCAGGATTTAAATGTTTTTCTCTTTCTTTCCAAAGGGCAGCATCTATATCTGCACTCACACCTTGAAAAACCACCTTTCCAGATTCATAAAGAGTAACAACCGTATCTGCCTCATCGGCCTGAAAAACAGCATATGCTGGTGTTTTATCCCTCTTACTATACTGAAAATGTGCAATCATTTCTTCTTTAGTATTATTACTCACCTTAAATGAAATCGTCATAAGCCACCTCTTTTTAATATTTTAACATAAATAAGAGAAAAATACTTTCTTTTTTTTTTAAATTATAATATAATTTAGAAAGAAGGTTGATAATATGAATGTAGTAGATATAGTAGTCATTCTATTTTTCCTTTTTGGAGGTTTAATAGGTTTCAAAAGAGGGTTTACAAGATCATTGGTTTCCTTTTTAGGATTAATATTAATACTTTTATTTTCTTATATTTTAAAGAACCCTATATCCTCTATTTTATACACATATCTTCCTTTTTTTAAATTTGGAGGTATTTTAAAAGGAGCTGTCATTTTAAATATTTTAGTATATGAATGGATTTCCTTTTTTCTTATATTTAGTATTTTAATGATTT
>CATOOY010000044.1 GCA_951801995.1 uncultured Erysipelotrichaceae bacterium | reverse complement strand
AAAATTACTAACTTTACACAAAAAAAACAAATGAATGATTGACAAAAAATAAAAAACTAGATACAATGAAAATGTATAGAATATATACTGGAGGGAGATGAATTACTTGGAGATTACATCAGTAAAAGTACGTAAAGTTGAAAGAGAAGATAATAGAATGAAAGCTATGGCATCTGTTGTGATAGATGACATGTTTGCTGTACATGACATTCGCATTATTGAAGGAGATAAAGGTCTTTTTATCGCAATGCCAAGTCGTAAAACAGCAACTGGCGGATATAGAGATATTGCACATCCTACAAATACTGAAACAAGAAAATTATTCGAAGATGCAATTTTTGCAGAATATGAAAACGAGCTAAAAAACTCTTAAAAAAGAGTTTTTTTTTGCATAAAAATTTCCATCTAACATATAGTTACTTAGGAGGGATAAGATGGACAAGGATAATATACTAAATAATTATAACCATTCTATTACTATTACAGAAAGAAAAAACTTATCAATAACAGGTGTAAAAAAAATAGAAAGTTTTGATGATGAAGAATTTTTAATGGAAACAAATATGGGATTTATTGTAATAAAAGGGGAATCCTTAGAAATAGTAAAATTAGATACATATCAAGGAAATGTATCCATCAAAGGAACCATCAACAGTTTATCTTATATGGAAAATAAAAATACAAAAGGAAAAGAAGAAAGCGTATTTAATAAATTATTCAAATGATGAATCTAAAAATACAAATATATTTAATTCTCTACTCCTTTATTTACGGATTTATCTTATCAATTTTACTTAATATAAACTATAAATATACGAATAAAAAGCCACTAATCATAAAGTATATTATTTCCTTTTTATTTGCAATCAATGCGTCACTTATTTATTTCTTTTTCTTGCAGAAAATAAACAATGGTATCATTCATATTTATTCTTTTTTATGGATAACAATTGGATTTATTGTATCCCACTTTACATGTACTTACCTTGATAAACGTTATAAAAAATGATATACTAAAAAAAAGTAGGTGATAAAGTGCGTAATAAAAAAGTGCCAAAAGCTTCTAAAAGAAGACTCATGATTTTTGGAACACTTTCTTGCATAGTAATGGCTTATGCTTTATTCAACTTAATTACTTATTCCTATCGTATGAAAAAATTAAGTGATAAGCAAGCATCACTTACAACGGAATTAAAAACATTAAAAGAAAAAGAAGGAAATTTAAAAAATGAAATTCAAAAATTAAAAGATCCAGATTATCTAGCAAGATATGCAAGAGAAAATTATTTATATACCAAAAGTGGAGAATATGTTATCAAAGTAGATGAAGAGAAAAAAGAAGTAAAAAAAGAAGAAAACAACAATATTTTTGGAGAATATAAATACATAATTATCATAGGTTCCATTATTTTAATATTGATGATTCTTTATATTCTAAAAACATTAAAAAAAGAACCAAAAAAACAAAAAAAAAATAAAATACAAACAAAAAGAGTTTAGCCAAAAAAGCAAAACTCTTTTTACTTATACATTTCTATACTGGAAAAAACGTTTCCCATGCTTCACTTGATATGCCAATCTCTTCACATTTCTCGTTTTTTCCTCCCCTTTACAGGCATATTATAATACATATCTCCTAAATGAAATTTTCCCATTTTATAATATTCCTTTGCTATAAGAAGTTTAACAATATTAAATTCTTCATCTGTAAGTCCAAAATGAAAACAAGCATCTTCTATATGCATATCAAGATGTAAAACAAGTTTCTTGATTTCTTCAAAATGGTAAACAGAAAATAAATTTTCTAAAGATTCTACAAATTCCTCCTCTTTTACTACGCACCATAACCTATGATCATCATCAGAAAGAAGACCTTGCAAAGAAAAAAGAAAATTAGAAAAATCTTTCATTTCTTCTAATTCTTGATTCATAGCATTTGCCACCCTTAAAAAAGATATCGCAAGTTTCTTCTGAAATAGTTTATCATAACATAATCCTATTTTATAAAGAGGATATACAGTTGGCATACTAGAAGAACAATAAAGTTTCTTTAATAAATGTATACAAGTATCATAATTCTTATGAATATAATGAAAGCGAATTTTATCAAAATATGAATCATCTATATCTTTACTATCTCTTTTTACATTCAATATAATTTGAAAAGAATGACCAGTTAAAATAGCATAAAAGCGAATTTCAGAATATTTTTCTATTTCCTTTTCTAGATAATTTTTACTTTCAACAGACACATTTTCCAAAATTAAAATTTGATTTTTCTGTACTTTCAAAATAATAGATTCCATATTAAAAGCATCCAATTTTCCCATATATGTTTCCTTTCTAAAAGAAGTATTTATATTTTTAAATACTTCTTTACAGCTCGATAACTACCAAACATACCTACTAAAATACCAATTAAGACAAGTACAAATGATAAAAGATAAATAAATGGTTCTGGGGAAACCAATTTAATAAATGGAGAAATAACTTGTCCATCAAATCCATCATATAAAGCATAATATCCATAAATAGTCGCTATAATAGGAAGAACAGAACCAAGTACACCTAGAAATAACCCCTCAAAAATAAATGGTATTTTTATATTAAGATTAGAAGCACCTACCAATCTCATAATCTCAATTTCTCTTTTTCTAGAGAAAATAGTAATCTTAATAGTATTCGCAATTAAGAAAGCTGTAACAATAACAAGTGCCAAAATAAGACCATAACTAATCTTTTTCACAACATCAAAAATAGTAATAAGTTGTTCAATCATACCTTGACCATATTTAACAATAGACACATTTTCAATCTTCTTTATTTTAGAAGCAATATTTCCTATTTTATTAATATCTTCTACTTTTACCTGAAAAGTATCCTGTATAGGACTTTCATCCTTATTCCAAGATTCCATAATGTTTTTAAAAATAGCAGAAGATTCCATCATAGCCTTAGAAATATCTTCCTTTCCCTCAAAAGAATAAGACTCTACACCAGGAATATTATTAATTTCCTCTTCTACCTCTCCAATTTCCTGTCTTGTTACATCTAAATCTAGAAAAGCTACAATCGTAACATCTCTTTCCACAAGTGTAGCAAAATTATTCACATTAACAGAAAGTATAATAGCAATAGAAACAACAACAAGCGTAATAGTAATACAAGAAATAGAAGCAAGAGATAAAGAAAAGTTTCGAAAAACACTTTTAACAGAATCTCTTACATTTCTACCAAAAATTCTAAATGTTTTCATGCTCATACGTTCCTTTCTTATAATCTTTTACAATACGTCCAGCGTTTAATAAAATTACTCTTTTCTTCATTCTATTTACAATATCTGTATCATGTGTAACCATAATAATAGTAGTACCCAGTTGATTAATCGCATCTAAGACTTCCATAATTTCCATACTAGTACCTTCATCTAAGTTACCAGTTGGTTCATCACAAATAAGAAGTTTAGGACCATTTACAATAGCTCTTGCAATGGCAACTCTTTGTTGTTCTCCACCAGAAAGTTCAGTAGGATAATTTTTAGCTTTATGCTTTAAACCAACCAAATCTAAAACCTTAATAACCTTTGTATAAATTTCATCTTTAGGAAGTCCATATACTTCTAAAGCAAAAGCCACATTTTCAAATACAGTTGATTTTTGTAAAAGTTTAAAGTCTTGAAAAACAACACCAATTCTTCTTCTTAAAACATATACTTTACGGTTTTTTAAAGCTGCTACATCAATTCCACCAACATCAATAGAACCACTAGTAGGTCTCTCTTCACGATATAACATTTTAATAAGAGTAGATTTTCCACAACCTGTAGGTCCAATTACGAAAACAAACTCTCCTTTATGAATATCAAGATCAAGATCATAAATAGCAGTAACACCATTTTTATACTGTTTTTTAACATGCCTCATTTTAATTAAACTCATTTTTTACCTCCTATTCCCCACCAGATACTTCATACGCATCTGTTACTACAAAAAATGCATTTGGATCTATTTCTAAAATTCCCTCTTTCGCAAAGAAATATTCTTTTGTTGGAATGATAAACATAATCATCTTCTGATTATTTCCTGTAAATCCACCTCTTACATCCAATACTGTAACACCATGAGACAAATGGGATAAAATAAACTTTTTCACATCTGTTTCATGACTTGTAATAACATAAAAAGCTTTAGATTGCGAAATACCTATAATAACTTTATCAGACATAATACTAATAATATAAAGAGAAATAATAGAATACATAAGTTGTGGTATTCCAAAAATAAAACCACTTGCTAAAATAATAAGACCATCTGTTATAATCATAGCATTTCCAATAGACATTTTTCCAAACTTAGATACGATTTGATTCAAAATATCTGTTCCACCTGTTGTAAAACCTGCTTTAAAGATAAGTCCTAGACCAAATCCAGTCATAACAGCACCCACAATAACAATCATAATAGATTCAGCACCTTGTATACTAATAACATCTGGAATCCATTGTGTTGCCTTTACAAAAACAGGATAAATAAGAGAACCAAAAACAGAATGTACTGTTTTCTCTTTTCCAAGTATAAAATAACTCATAACAAGTAAAATAGCAGCACCTATCAAAATAACAAAAGAAGGATCTGTTCCATATAAATGGTTGAGCATAACCCCCACACCACCTACTCCGTATACAACATTAGAAGGTACTAAAAATAAGTTATAAGCAATAGCTACAATCGTTACTCCAAGTAAAAAGTTAGAATAACGAATAATTAAATCTTTTTTATATATTTTTTTCATTGTATTTTCTGTATCTTTTTTTTTCTTCCAAAACATACTTCAAACCTCACTTTAACATTGCATAAATAAATGCATCTATATCTCCATCCAATATTTTATCTACATTAGAATTTTCTAAATTTGTACGATGATCCTTTACCATAGAATAAGGGTGCATAACATAAGTACGAATCTGAGAACCAAATCCATTCTCCATTTGGGTACCTCTTATATTACTTAAACTTTCTTCTTTTTTACGAAGTTCTAATTCATATAATTTATTTTTGAGTACTTTTAAAGCTGTTTCTTTATTTTGTATTTGACTTCTCTCATTTTGACAAGTAACAACTATTTTAGTTGGCAAATGTGTAATACGAACAGCACTATCTGTGGTATTTACTCCTTGCCCACCTTTTCCACTACTGCGATAAACATCAATTCGCAAATCAGATTCTTTTATTTCAATATCAATATTATCTTCAAACATAGGAGTTACTTCTACAGAGGCAAAAGAAGTATGTCTTCGATTTCCAGAATCAAATGGAGAAATACGAATCAAACGATGTACTCCTTTTTCATTTTTTAAATATCCATAAACATAAGGCCCTTTAATTAAATAAGAAATCGTTTTATAGCCAGCTTCTTCTCCCAATGTTTCACTAAGCACTTCCACTTTATAATTCTTTTTCTCACACCATCTTACATACATTCTATTAAGCATAGAAACCCAATCACAAGATTCTGTACCACCAGCACCTGCATGAATTTCTAAAACAGCATTTTTAGAATCATATGGTTCACTTAAAAGAAACATAAGTTTTAATTCTTCTACTTTTTCTTCTATTTTTTCTGTTTCATGGAAAATAATATCAAAAAGTTCAGAATCAAATTCTTCTTCTAACAAAACAAGTGTATCTATTTGATCTTCTATTTTTTTTCGAATAGAGATAATTTCTTGATAAGAAGATTTTAATAAATTAAATTCTTCTATTACTTTTTCACTATTTTCTTTATGATCCCAAAAAGAAGGAAGAGACATTTCTTTCTCTAATTCTTTTATTCTCTTTTCTTTAGAATCAAAGTCAAAGAGACCTCCATAACTGATTTATTTCTTTCAAAAAAACTTTATTTTTTTGTATAAGTTCACCCACAAGCATACTCCTATCCTCCAATCATATACCATTATAACATCTTTTTACATTTTTTTCTATGGGAAAATTTGTGAAAAAATATTTTAAAAAATATACACCTAAAAGAATGAAATAATTTACGTAATAAAATAAAAGATCTCAAATAATCTACTTTGAAATCTTTTTCAACACAAAATATTTACATTCATAAGCACAATCATTTTGAATATAATCCTTAATAAGTTCTTTAGAATTAATAGAATTAAACTTTTGATTTTGCTTTTCGCAAAAACCCTTCAATCTTAATTTATCATAAGCATAATCCCCAACAATATAATCGTAATCATAAAAGTAATCTGTCCACTTTTCTAAAAGTTCTTTATACTGGAATCCATCTTTATAATTTTGAACAATTTCATATTCTTCATTTTCAAGTGTTATTTTTTTATTCATTGATATACTCCTTTTTAAAAGCTGCTGAAATTTGTGTATATTTATCTAAACTAGAACTAGCATTCCAAGCTATATAACCAGAAGAAAGATTGTTATGATAAAGTGCACGTATTTGATCAGAAACCTTACTAGCATCATAAGGAATATAAGGCTCCTTTGTAGAATCATAAGCTTGTATCCAAGTTCGTAAAATTGCAGGAGAAGAAATTTCCTTTTGACGAGCTAAAACATCCTCTCCCCATCTTACGAGTAAAGAATAAGGATCTTTCCAAACCACTTCTGCTAAACCATAAGCATTCCTTGCAAAATGATCTGGATATGGCATAGGACTTACTACATCTACTACATTAGAAATCGCAGGAAAATACTGACCATAAGAAGTAACATGTGCACTTGCACTTTCTCCAAATACACATACAGAAACATAAGCATTTACATTATGCAACGCATCACTAGCATACATTAAAAATTGTTGAATAGCAGAAGCCTTCTCTTCACCATATGTATTTCTAAGGTTGACAACTCCACTTTTTTCATACTCACCTATTTTATCTGGAAAACGTACATAATCAAACTGAATTTCATGAAATCCTATTTTGGTTACAGCTTCCTTAGCAAGTTCGACATTATATTCCCACACGTCTCTAGAATAAGGAGAAGGCCAGTAAGTATTCTGATAAGAAAAGGGCTGATTCGTTCTCGTATCCAAAATAGCCTCTTCTGGATGATCCACCGTATAATAATAATCTTTAAAAGTAGAAATTCTACCAATTATATAAAATCCCTCATCAATAGCTCTTTGAATATAGGTTTTATAATCATCAAATGTATTAACAGCATGTTTATAGCTTGTTTGAGAATATTCACTCATAACAGAAGAAGCATAAGAAGGAAGTGTATTTTCCTTAATATCAATTACAAAGGCATTGATATTACTCTTCTTAGCAAGAGCTATATAATCATCTATTCTTTTTACAGCAGAAGCATTGATATAAAGAGCATGTACATCCTTAGGCATTTTATTAGAAGAAAATTTAGCCTTTGAAAAAGGATAATAATCCAAAGAAGCAGCACTACCACCACCATAAACATTCTCTCTTGTTTTATGAATATCATAAATACCATTTTCATTATAATGACTGAATGCTTCTTCCTCTTTCTGTACTACATATTTAGCATAAACATAACCCTCTTTACCATGTACTTTCACTTTATACATATCTACACTACCATCTTTTTGTAATGTATGATAACCAAATACTTCTAAAGAAGTTCCCTTTTTTAAAGAACGAATAATAGTAGAAGAAGATGGATTATAATAAAGAATTGTATTTGTTCTTACATATAATTTTTTCTCTTGTATAATTTTTTCTTTTTCTGTAGTTGTAAAACCCTTTTTAACATAGTAAATTTTACCTTTTAATCTTATCTTTGTATATCCAATTGCACCATCATAATAATCCTTTTCGTAAATAGAAATAGAAGTACCACGTGCCTCTGATTTTACTTTTTTATATTTTTCATCTATAAAATCATACAGTTGGATTTTATTTTCTGTACTAGATAAAAAACCATTTTCACTTTTTTCCCCAAAAGTATTGATTAATATTTTAGCAATTCCCAAAATAGAAATAGTTAAAATTAAACAAACCATAACAATAATTAATATTTTTCCTATTTTTTTCATACTTTCACCTATTTATAAGTATATCATGAATTAGAAAGATAAGAAACTTTAAAAAGAAAAAGAAGAAAAAATCTTCTAACCTATCCACTCCACACGTAAAGCACCCCATGGGCTACCAGATATACTTCCTTCTGCCTTATTTACAATTACTCTCATACTTATATTACCTTCAAATGACCTCTTATCTATTATGGTTACACTACTTGGTATTTCCCCACTCGTTAATTGATTATAAGCAAATGCAGCTTCTCCTATACTTGTTACACCACTTGGTATTACTATACTCGTTAATTTATTATAGCTAAATACAGAATTGTCTATTATGGTTACACTATTTGGTATTGTTACATTTGTTAACTTATTAAAAGCAAATGCACCTCTTCCTATACTTGTTACACTATTTGGTATTTCTATACTTGTTAGCTGATTATTATAAAATGCCATATCTCCTATTGTAGTTACACTGTTTGGTATTTCTACACTAGTAAGCTGATTATTATAAAATGTTTTGGATCCTATTTCTGTTACACCATTTGGTATTTTTATACTTGTTAGCTGATTAGTATGAAATGCACCACTACCTATTGTAGTTACACTATTTGGTATTTCTATACTCGTTAATTGATTATAATGAAATGCATCTTCACCTATGGTCGTTACACTATTTGGTATTTCTACACTAGTAAGCTGATTATTATAAAATGCATCTTCACCTATGGTGGTTACACTATTTGGTATTTTGACACTAATAAGCTTATTCCGTGCAAAAGCAGATTTTCCTATACCAGTTACTATAACACCCTTTATTTTATTTGGAATGACTACATTTTTATCTGTACATGTATAATCTGTAATTATTTCTCCTGTCTCATTTACTGTAAAACAAATTTCCGCTGTTGTTTCT
>CATOOY010000043.1 GCA_951801995.1 uncultured Erysipelotrichaceae bacterium | reverse complement strand
TAAATATAATTTATAAATCTGCTTTTCTTATTATTTACCAAAAATAGTATTTTACTCATAAATATAGTAACCTATTCTTAATTATAAATATATAAATTAAAATTGAACTGAAATAAAAAAGAAAAAATCCAATGAATAGAACAATCTTATGCAATACTATTTAATACTTCCCTATTATATAACAAAAAGCAAAGTAGGGGAAGTAGAGTAAAAAATATATAGTAATAAAAAGAGAAATAAAATGCATAAATACAATAGAATATAGACCAAAATAAATATGCGTAATTTATTACGCATATAAAATATAAAGAAAAAAATTTTATAAATAGAATAGTAAAAAGCAAGATTTTATTAGAAGAAAAAGTTTTATAAAAAAGAAGAAATGGCTTCTTTTACAAAGTCTTTTCCCTAACTACTCTACCCTATTCACAACACGAATTAATCTGTTACTTTTCTAGATTGGATTTCCACAATTTTTGCAAGAACTTCTGCAGCATTATCTTCACTAATTTCTGTATATCCAAGTTCTTTTAATGCTTGAACCTTGGCAGAATTCAACTCCATAGTGCGACTCATTTTTTCTTCTAATTTATGTTCAATTTGATTTACAAAACGTTTGTGCGATTCTGCAACCTTTCCCTGTGAAACTCCACCGTTTGTATATAAAGTCATAGCAGAAAAGAGAATACTCTCAAAACGAAATTGTTCTTCTTCATCAAAAACAAACTCAAGAGGTTTAACAAAACCTGTAGCTTTTGCCACATATCCTAAAATATATTTTGTTTCCTTAGAGGTATCCATAGATTGTAAAAAATGATACATATATTTAAACGTATTATAAGCATCTAAATCTTTATCATCTTCTAAACGTTCTCTAATAAAAGTTACAAGCATCTCAAAAAGTTCTTTTTCTTTTTTTCCTAAATTAGCACTTAATCCATCTGAAAGAGTTATATTATCTTCTTTTTCTTTCTCTTCATTACTTTTAAGAAAAGCATTCATTCGTGCTTCTACTTCCATAATATAATCTGTATCTACTTTGATATGAACAAGCTCTTCAGCCGTTTTAATCCCAAGTAAATTTAAAAGTAAAACCTTCTTATCTTTTGGCCACTTATTAATATCATCTAATTCCAAATAATTATAAATCATCTGCCTAGATACACCTAAAAATTTTGCTAACTTAACTTTTGATATACCAAGCTCATGTAAAATGTCATTTAATTTATCCATATGCTTGAACCTCCAATTATAATTTTATCATGTTTATGTCAAATGTCAAGTGTAAACCAAAAGTTAAATTATAAATACCAAACAGGAATACTATCATTATATACCTTTCGAATAATTCCACTACCTAAACATTTTTCATCTTTATAAAGCACACAGGCTTGTCCAGGTGTAACAGCCTTAATTTTTTGAGGATATTTTACAAATATATTACCATCATCTAAATACTCAATTTCCACATTATTATCCATTTGTCTATATCGAAATTTAGCACTACATAAAATAGGTCTTTCATTACTAATAAAATTTACATCTCCAACAAGAGCTTTTGTTGTATAAAGATATGGATTATTTTCACCTTCAGCAACATATAAAACATTATCTTGCAAATTTTTTCCTACAACAAAAAGTCTATCCTTTGTTCCCCCAACTTCAAGTCCCCTTCTCTGTCCTATTGTATAATACATAAGTCCAACATGTTTTCCAACAACTTCTTTTGTATCTATATTTATAATATTACCAGAAGTATTAGGTAAATAATTTTGAAGGAACTGTTTAAAATTTCTCTCTCCAATAAAGCAAATTCCAGTAGAATCCTTTTTATCTGCAGTTATAAGATTATACTCTCTTGCTATTCTTCGAACCTCACTTTTAGTAAGATCCCCAATAGGAAATAAAACATTTTCTAATTGTTTCCTAGAAACCTGAGCCAAAAAATAAGATTGGTCTTTATTATTATCTAAACCTCTTAAAAGATCACCATCTTTCATACGTGCATAATGACCTGTTGCAATAAAGTCAGCCCCTAGTTTTTTTGCCTCCTTTGCAAACATATCAAACTTAATATATTTATTACACATAATATCAGGATTCGGTGTTCTTCCCTTTTTCAATTCTTCCAAAAAATAAGTAAAAACATAATCCCAATATTCTTTCACAAAATCAACTCGCTGAAGTGAAATACCAATTTTTTGACAAACCATCAAAGCATCATTATAATCCTGTTCCTGTGGACAAATAGAATGAGAAAGTGTAGGATTTCCTAAATAATCACCATTAATAGAACTATCCCAATTTCGCATAAAAAGACCTATAACATGATAACCCTGCTTTTTTAGAAGTATAGCAGCTACACTACTATCTACACCTCCACTTATACCAACTACTACCGTTTTCATCTTATCACCTATATCAATTATAACATGATTTAAGAAAAAATAGATAAACTAAACTTTAATATTTTAAAAGCCAAAGCACCTTCATATAAACTAGTTACAAAAAGACATAACAAAACAAATCCAAAAACAAAACAATACTTTTTCATTACCACCTTAAAATCAATAGTTTTTTTATAAAGAAAAGAACGAATCAATTTAAAAGAAAGAATCATCGCATAATTTAAAAGAAGTATATATAAGGCAAAATTAACAATTTGATGAGGAAATATATACAAAAAAGCATATAGAAGTCCTTTAGCCTTATAAGTCAAAAGAAAGGAAGAAATAGAAAATCCAAGTACAAAAGCTTTTGCAAAATATAAAAACAAAATAATAGGAATTCCAATAACAGATATACCTAAAAGCCATACAGCTGCTACAAAAAAGAAATTATCTATTCCTATATGAATTAAATTACCTAAAATATCTACTTTCCCCTTTTCTACACCATTTATAAAATTTTGCATATATTCTCTAACAAAAGTCTTATCACCATCCGACAAAAGCACAGTAAAAAAAGACCCCATAATAACCCCCACAATAGCAAGACCTATTAAAAAAATAACAATTTTTTTATGAAAACCAAACTGTTCTTTTAAATCAGATAGCTTTTTCTTCATTTTTATCACCTAAAAAAATATATGAACTTGTCCAAATTTTATTCCTATTTTACAAAGTTTGTAATATAATATATCTGAGGTGAAAATCGTGAAGAAGAAAAAAAGAGAAAAAAGAAAAAAACAAATAATAGGGATCATTTTATTAATAGCGGTTATTGCCATGTATATTAGTTCCTTATTTTCAATATAATTTAAGTGTAAATTAGACAGTAAAAAGAAGGGTTATCCTTCTTTTTCGTATGTTTTTTGATATAATATAGTTAGTGGTGATGTATATGAAAAATAAATTTAAAATAGAAGAATATAAAGAATTGTCTTCTATTAAAAGAATAAGGAAAACAGAATTATATGGGATAGAAAAAAATATACAAAGTAAAATAAAAGAACGAAAAAGAATGCAGGAAGATTTAGAAGAAATAAATTTTAGAGAAGATAAAAATAGGAATATATTACAAGAAACAAGCAAATCTCATCCATTTCTATACTTGCTATTTACACTTATGTTCATCGCAAGTTTAGGTTATGTTACATATACAACTATTTTTGGAAACAATCAAATTAACCAAACAGAACTTATAATAGAAAGCATTTTAATGTTATTACTAAGTATTTCTATTATAATAGAATATAGAAAAAAAAGAAATGGAAAAGTTTTTGGATGGGGAACCACTATTTTTCTAACATTCCTCTTATGCTTTTCTCTACTAACAAAATTAGATATTTTAAAATTACCAACTAATTCTGTCATGAAAGACTTTACCAATGTATCCATTGAAAAAGCACTCACTTGGGCTGATGCCAATAACATTACAGTAGAACAAGTCTACGATGATAGTGATACTATAGAAGAATACCATATTATCAAACAAAATGTGTATCCAAATGTAATTGCCTCTTCTATTAAAAATGTAGAATTTACTGTCTCAAGTGGACCAGATTATAACAAAGAAACTGCAATACCTGATATGACTGGTTGGAACTTAGATGAAGCAGTAAAATTAATAGAAGAAAATTTCTTAAACAATGTAACAATTGACTTTGAAAAAAATGAAGAAAACCCAAAAGATGTGATTATAGAACAAAGCCGAAAAGGAAATATGAAAAGAAATGATGAACTACATCTAAAAGTATCTTTTGGAAAGGAAGAAGTAAATCAAGATATTACCATGGAGGATCTAAAAAATTTATCAGAATTCAAAGCTACTTTATGGTTAAAAAGAAATAATATCAACTTTGAAATCAATCGCGAATTTTCCAAAAAAGTAAAAAAGGGAGCAGTAATAACACAAGACCCTAAAAAAGGAACCAAAATAAACCATGACACCAAAATAAAATTAACAATATCAAGAGGAAAAAAAATAAAAGTTCCTGATTTACAAAAAATGAATCAAAAAGACATAACAAAATGGATTATTCAAAATAGATTAAAAATAGAATTTACAGATCGTTATGATGCCAAAATAAAAAAAGGAAAAGTAATAGAAGTAAGTCATAAAAAAAATGAAGAAATAGAAGAAGGAACCATTATAAAAATTGTTATTTCAAAAGGAACATTAAAGTTCCCAAAATTTGATTCACTAGATACATTTAGAACTTGGGCAAGCCGTTATAATATTGCCTTTACAGAAGAATATGAACAAAACAAAGATATAAAACAAGGAGATATCATTCGTTTTTCTGTAAAAGAAGGAGATACAATAAATCCAGAAGAAAACATAGTTGTAACAATATCAAGTGGAAATACAATTATGATTCCAAATTTTATTGGAAAAAAGAAAACAGATATAGAAAAAAGTTGTAAAAATTTAAGTCTAAATTGTACATTTTATTATGCTGGAAATTCTGATAAAGATCGTGATATAGCTCTTAGTCAAAATAAAAAAGCAGGATCAGAAGTAGTAAAAGACACTTATGTAAATATAGGTCTTAGTAGTGGAAAAAGAACAGCCAATCCCAATGTAAATAACAGTACAAATAAACCAAGTCAAGGAGGAAATGGAAACACCTCTACTCCTACTCCATCGCCAAAGCCTGTTTGTAATACCAAAACTTTCTACATACAACCTACTTGGATTGCAATTAATGATCCAAATGCAACTTGTAATAACATCAAATCTAACAATCCAGGCTATTCATTTGCATGTGATTTTAAATCAAGTGATAGTGGAAGAAAAGGACAAGTATTAAATGCAAACCAATTAAATGGTACTACTATTAATTCTTGTACAACAGTTACATTAAGTATTAAAAACAATTAAAAGAGGTTCCCCTCTTTTTTTATGAACAAATGTAAAAAAAAGAACATTATATTTTTGTAATGTTCTTATTTTATATGTAATTCTATCCTATTTCGTAAATTTTCATTAAGAGATAAAGATATCTTCTTTCCATCAATTGTTCCATTAGCCTTTGTTAAATCAGCAAATAGAACATCATTCATCTCTCCATAATCTGTAATATTAGAATCACTAGTAACATAAATACGATAATCACCCTTAGTAAGTTTCCCAACATCAATATTTACCTTTGACCAAGCATTTATCTTACTTAAACCAAAAGCATCAGCCTGTAATAATTGTAATGTAAAAGGACCAGTTGTAACAGGAACTTCTATTATTTTTCTTGCAAAAGTTTCCATATTTTCTAATATTACTTTTCTTTTCACAGTAGTTGTCTTTCTCATATCAACACCTACAGAATATGCAGCAAAATGTATATTTAATATATTATCTTTTAAAGAAGCATCTTTTATATAAGTATACTGTATATCTGCAGCATCTGTTTGCTTATTTTCTATTTTTTCATCACGTACAATAAAAGTAATAGGTATATCATTATTAAAATAATCATTAAGCAAAGTAACATATTTTCCATCTTTGTTATATTGTACTTCTTGTGTATTAAATAAAATATTCTGTACAATAGATTCTGAATAATATGTATCTGTACTGGTTCTAAGATAAGCTTTATAATCCCCTTGCTTTATTTTAGATGTATCTATTTCATCCTCAAACCAAGCATACTTATAATTCTTTCCATCGACTGACAAAATAGGCATATCCATTTCTTTTTCATTGGTAAAACGTTTTAATTCTTGTTTATACTCCGACTGATCTTGTTCATTTTTCAAAACAAGTTCATACTTTATTTGCGTATTTAAATCATTATCTATACCATCAATTGTATGATATCCTTTTATAATTAGTTTGCCCTTTTTTTCTTGAAGAGAAGATAAGTAAAATCTTCCATTCATTTTTCTAAGCTTTTTTTCTACTACTTTCACAGTAATCGTTTTTGTAGTAATTTGATTCGCTTTATCTTTTACTTGATAAGTAACTTTATAGGTTCCAAGTTTTTCAGTATCAACTGTATTTTCTATCACTGTAATCACAGAGATATCTCCATCCTCTTTATCACTTGCACTTACCCCATCTAATGCATCAAAATTACTATGAATTGGAATTTCGATGTTCTCAGCATGAATAACAGGTTTTTCATTTAAAATAACTGTTACAGATATTTCTTTTGTAGCTTTTTTCCCTTTTGAATTGGTAACTTCATATAAAACTTTGTAAGTTCCTACCCTGCTTATATCAACTGTATTAGATAGTATTTGAATCTTAGAAGTAAGATCACCTTCTATATCATCACTAGCTCGCACCCCATATAAAGGATCAAATGTAGTATATTGTAAAACTTCTCGATTAGAAGCAGTAATAACTGGCTCTACATCCCCTTTTACAGTAACTTGAACTTTTTTATGGGCACTAAATTGTTGATTATCAGAAACACTATAAGTAATCTCATAAACACCAGGAATATTAATATATACCGTTCCCTCTACTTGAATTCTATCCGTTAAATTTCCATCTTCTTTATCACTTGCACTTACCCCACTTAAAAGATTCAAATTACCACCTTTTGCTACAGTAATATCCTGTGCTGTAATAACAGGTTGTGTATTAGATACAAAAAGTTCATCAGCTCTAATATAACCATAACTTTTTGCAAAATCATATGTACCAGACCAATCCAAATCTTGATTACTATTAAGAGCTGGATCTGTATAAATCTTATACCAATAAGCCCCTTCACTATACACTCTATCAAATACAGTAAGAGGTATATGAGAAACATCAGAAGATATATTCTTTAAAGGATAAATCATTTGCCCATTTACAGAAGGCTGTTTTCGAACAATAACACCTGTTTTTGTAGTAACACCAATAGTAGTACCATTAAACTCTTGAAGTCCATAACTATTATCTGTGATAAAAGCATTCATAGCAGCCTTTTCTCCCCAATAAGGATCTGTTGCATATTTAACATTCATTCCACTTTGCTTGTTTCCATAATGACCACCATAATAACGTGCATCATAAGGATTATTATAAGATTGACCTGTCATCCTAGCATGTGCCATAATACTATCTGCTACACTTGCATAAGTAGTAGCATTCGCATATGGATTAGAACCATAAGCGTTATGACCAAACAAGTTATTTTTATCACGAGCAATAGCACTTGTACCAGTTGCACTTTCATTAATAGCAGCTGAGAAAGTAAGAAGAGCATTTACACCATATTGATTTTGACTTGCAATAAAATTTATTCCTTCCCCATACATAACAGAAGCATTTTTACTTGTATATCCTCTATTAATAATACCTTGATTAAAATCATCTGCTGTATAACGTGTTTTACTATGAACAGGTAAATATAAATAGTATGGGTAATATATAGAATTACTATTCACAGCTCTTTTACTAGTATTTTCTCTATAATCATCTAACATAGCTGTAATAGTTTGATAATAATAATTTCCATCAAAACTATAATATTTACTTCCTTTTTTTAAGAAACTAGGTGCAAGACCTAAATTGGTCCATCCTTGACTATTATAAGTAGCATAATAGTGAATAAGACATCCTGTATTATAGTGCTCATAATATGTTTTCAAAGAAGAGTTAGTTAGTTTTACTCGATACCATGTATACTTTCCATCATAATGTTTTTCTGTAAAAGTATAAACAGTTCCTTGAGAAGTATATCCAACAATATTAGCACTTGTATTTGGGTTTTCACGAATACCAATTCTAGGTGCAGACATAACTTTCACACTATTACTAGATGTTTCCATAAGCCATGAAGAATCCAAGCTTGCAACCCAAGCAGAAGATTCCAATAAAGATACAGGAATAATGGTTGCATAAGGAGCATTCATCCATCCAGTATAACCACTTATTTTAATCTTTATTCTTCCTTGTGTCCCACCATAAGGATCATAATCAACAAAAGCAGCATCATTTCCATAAGCAGCATGCACAGTTGTATAAACCTCATTAGAACTAGAAGTAGGATACAATCTATGCTCATTATTTCCATTTTCTGCAAGAGGACTATTTTTATCATAATTCAAATGCACAATTGCATATTTTGCATTCACTATTTTTCCATTCACTTTCATGACAGCTACTTTATTTTCTGTAGATGGATAACTATTCATTGCATTTTTTGCAGTAGCATAATCAGTATAAGTTCCAATTGCACTTTCTGCTCCTGTACTAGAAACAGCACTAACAACATAAGTAGTAGCATACACCGAAACACCTGGTATAAAACTTATAAATAGTCCGAAGAAAAAAAGATATATTTTACATTTCAACTTCATGATTCCCCTCTACTTTCTATTATGACTATTATATCAGAAAATAGGGTATTTTGTATAGATATGTAGAAAAAAATTATGTCTATTTGACAAAAAAAGAGCCACAATGAACTGAACCCCAAAAGTTGGACAGTTTATTAATAGTTTCTAATTAGAGGATTGTAATCTGTATTTTACAGGAGACAGTCCTTTTAATTTTACTTTAATTCTATCATAATTATAGTAATTTATATA
>CATOOY010000042.1 GCA_951801995.1 uncultured Erysipelotrichaceae bacterium | reverse complement strand
TCTAATTGATACCCTTTTATTGTTTTTATTTTTTTGAAACAAAAATGATATAAATGTCTTTCTAATAAAAATTTATAAAAGAGAAAATTTCCTTTTTTCATTTCTAAAAATACTTGGTGTAATAAAAGAAAAAGGGCTAAAACAAAGATCAAGTTTTCTTTATATATCAGGAAAAGTGAAAATATACAACCATAAGAAATTCCTATTGTTAACTGATAACTTTTTATAAAAGAAAGTAAAAAGTTAAATATAAGATTTAATATTTTAGCTCCATCTAAAGGATAAATAGGAAGTATATTAAAAAATAGTAAAAACAGATGTGCTTTATAAAAAGAGTGTATACTTCCTAGTTGGGAAAGTATTTTCAAAAAAAGGCACTGCATAATGATTCCACTTATTGCAATGATAAATTCTTCTTTGATGGGTCTATTTATTTTTTCATCAAAGAATGTAACAGCTCCAAGTGGAAATAAAGTTATTTTAGAAATATTCCATTTATAAAAAAGGGCAGATAAAATATGACCTAATTCATGAATGATTATTAGTATCATAAAGATAGAAAAATCTTTTAAATAACCTGTTATTGCACATAAAAATGAGGCTATATAAAAAAAGGGATGTACATATATTTTATGAAATATATTTGGTATAATCAAGTACTTTTCCATCTTTCTTAAAAATGAGATAAAGTGTATTTTGGTTTGTTTCTCCAAGGTAAGAACCTTTTTCTACAAAGTCATATACTTTTACATTGATTTTATTTAAATTTCCATACCATACTTCTTTTCCTTCTGTATCTTCAATGATAATACAATTTCCATATTTCTCTTTTTCCCCTACAAATACTACCATGCCTGTTTCTAGAGCAGGAACTAGGTAATTACTATTTACAGTAAGACGGGCTCCTTCTAAATATTTGCTTGCTTCTTTATATGTTAATTTTTCTTCAAAGACTGTTTCGGTTCCACTTTTTAAAATATCTTTAAAAGGAAGGGCTGCTCCAAATTTATCTTCATACATTTTTCCGATTGTTGCAAATGATATATTTTTCTCCAATACATATTTATGAAATGTTTTTTTCCATTTTTCATTTTGCTTTAATGTGATGAGTGTTATTAAGGTTAGAATAATGGTGATTAAAAGTTTTGAAAAGTAATAAGTATATGAAAACTTTTGTTTTTCCGTTTTTATTGTTTTTTTATTTCTATGTTTGTTTTTTATTCTTTCTTTTTCTGTCATAGAATCACCTGTTACAGTTTACGCGAAAGGAAAAGTTTTTATGAAAAAATACTTATTACAAAATAAAAAAACTATCATAAAGTAGATAGAAATTTATAAATAGGTAAACTCTTATTTTAAAAATTCTAAATAATATCATTCTCATTTTATTCCTCTTGCTTTGGTTAGCACCCTTTTAAATAGCATCAGAAATAAAATCATGCCCATCACTATTCATGGCCTTACGACATATAAAGAAATCATCTTTTTCAACGTCTTTAGAATTAATTCTAACATTATTAATTTCTAAATCTAAATTACTATTAAATAAAGTCTTTAAATTTTTCACGAAAAATACTACCTCACTTCATATAAAAAAAGCACAATGTGTATATTTATGCTTTTTCTATATATTCTTCCCCTGCTCCTTTATATAACATGACAAGTGTCATAATTTTAATATAAAGTATCATTACCATGAATAAAATCCAACCAATGATTGGAACAATCAAAAGTAAAATCCAAACATATGGTGATAAATATAATTCATGACCTGCTACTTTTAGCTTTGCAGCTGACTTACACATAATTTCTAATGAAAAGATACAAATCATAATCATAGCTGGAAAAATAAATAAAAGAATTCCTATTAACCAGTACTGCCATTTAGCATACCATGCATCTTTGTCATACACTTCTAATATTGCTCCTAAGACATAATCACTTGCTCCATTAGAGAAAAGCATTAATAAAAGCCATATCCACCAATTTTCTTTCTTTAATATACTCATATTCTACCTTCTTCCTACTTTAGTTTATTATATCATCTTTTTTCTTCTTTATGAATATTTCTTTTTACTTTACAGTTTTTGCTTTAATTCATATAAAATATTTAGAGCTTCTATTGGACTTATTTCTAATGGATTTATTTTAGATAATCTTTCTTCTACTTCTGATTTTTCTTTCATTAATTCATCAAGGGGAAGGCTTTCTTGTATTTTTATATCTCTTTTTTTCTCTTTATTTTCATAAATTTCTAAAATATGAGAAGCTCTTTTTATAACAGAATCTGGCAAGCTTGCTAGTGAAGCTACATGAATCCCATAACTTTCGTCTACACTTCCTTTTTCTATTTTATGTAAAAAAGTAATATTTCCGTCTTCTTCATAAGCAGATACATGGATATTTTTTAAGTGAACTAGCGTTTCTTCTAGATCTGTTAGTTCATGATAATGGGTTGAAAAAAGAGTTTTACATTCTATTTTATTATGGATATATTCAATGATAGCTTGTGCTAGAGCCATACCATCAAAAGTAGCTGTTCCCCTTCCTAGTTCATCAAACAACACTAAACTGTTTTTTGTAGCACTATCTATTGCATATTCTGCTTCTTTCATTTCTACCATAAAGGTAGATTCTCCACTTACTAAATCATCAGAGGCACCAATTCTTGTATAAATGGCATCAAATATAGGAAGGATGGCTTCTTTTGCTGGAATGAAGCACCCTATTTGAGCCATAATGACTGTTATAGCCATTTGTCTCATATAAGTAGACTTTCCTGCCATATTAGGTCCTGTAATTAAATGGATGTTTGTATTTTCATCCATGATAATATCATTGGGTACATAAGATGATGAAATTACTTTTTCTACTACTGGATGTCTATTTTCGATTATTTTTACTTCTCGTTTCTCTGTTAAGATGGGTCTTATGTAGTTGTTTTCTTCTGTTACTGTTGCGAAAGATTGTAAAACATCTATTTCACTAATTACTTTTGCTATTTCTTGAAGAGATGGAATATATTCTTTTACTTTGTCTCTTACCTTGATAAAAAGTTCATATTCTAAATCTATTATTTTCTCTTCTGCGTTTAATATTAAAGCTTCTTTTTCTTTTAAAATAGGACTTATATATCTTTCACAGTTTGATAAGGTTTGTTTTCTTTCGTATCCATATTCTTCTTTTACTAGATTTGTTTGGCCTTTTGATATTTCTATATAATAGCCAAATATACGATTATACCCTACTTTTAATGTTTTGATTCCTGTTCTTTCTTTTTCTTCTTTTTCAAAGCGAGCTACAAAATCTTTTCCTCCTTTACGAAGAGATTTTAATTCATCTATTTCTTCACTAAATCCTTCTTTGATTAAATACCCTTCTTTTAAAGTAATAGGTGGATTTTCATAGATACTTTTTTCTAAAAGTTCATAAAGTTCTGTTACAAGAGGAAAGGTTTTATAAAAATTTATTTTTTCTAATATTTCTTTTATGGCTGGTAATACTTTTAAGGAGGTTTTTAATTGTAATAAGTCTCTTGCATTGGCAGCACCAAAGGCAATTCTTCCAGATAATCGTTCTAGGTCATATACCTCAAATAAGGCATCACATAAATCACTTTTGGTGATAAATTCTGTTAATAGGGTATCTACTACATTATATCTTTTTTCTATTTCCTTTTTATCTATTAATGGATTTTCTATCATGTTTCTTAATTTTCTAGATCCCATAGCTGTTTTGGTTTTATCTAATAGCCATATTAAAGAATTATTTCTTGTTTTCTGTCTTAGTGTTTCTGTTAATTCTAGGTTCCTTTTGGTATGCATATTCATTTTTAAATATTTTTTGGTATCTTTGATTACTGCTTTTTGGAAATGAGAAAGATCTCTTTTTTGGGTAGTTAAAATATAGCTTAGTAAATGTTTTATAGTTTCTATATAACGACTATCTTCTAGCTCTTCATATATATAATTATAGGATTCTAAATGCGTTTTTTCTTCCAAGTTATAAATAGATATGGCTACTTTGAATTGATTTTTTAAAAGAGATGCTATTTTTTTATCTATTTTATCATTTATAACTACTTCTTTTAGTCCTAATGAAACAATTTCACTTATTAATTTTGATAAGTTATGTTCTACCATAAAGGCACTTATTTCTCCTGTAGATACATCTATATAACTTACAATATAAGCATGATTATAATCTATAATATTTCCTATGTAATTGTTTTCTTTTTCATTTAAAGATTCTGCTGTAGTAATGGTTCCTTTGCTAATAATTTGGATAATTCCTCTTTTGACAATTCCTTTAACATTTTTAGGATCTTCTAATTGTTCACAAATACCTACTTTGTATCCTTTTTCTACTAATTTATCAATATATAAAGAAGAGGCATGGTGAGGAATTCCACACATTGGTATTTTCTCTTCTAAACCTGCATTTTTTCCAGTAAGAGTTAATTCTAGTTCTCTTGATACTATAATCGCATCATCAAAAAACATTTCATAAAAATCACCTAGGCGAAAAAAGAGAATGATATCTTTGTTTTCATTTTTGATTTCTAAATATTGTTTCATCATAGGGGTTACTTTGTTTATATCTACTTCTTCTCTTGTCACATACATCACCTAATGTTATTCTACCAAAAAAAGGAAAATAAATCTAGGAGATATTTTCCTTTTCGTTAATACTTTATATAATATTCTTTTGGATTGATAGAGTCTATTTGTCCTAAATACTGCATTATTTTTTCTACATAATAACTTTTTTCTTCTATGGAATGTGCTGTTAAACTTTTTTCATATATTCGGGTGAAGGGACATTCCCATTCTTTTTTCATATATTCATAATTTTCATAGGGAGATTGGGACTGAAATGGAATACTTTTATAATCAAAATAAAATTGTTGTGCATCTTTTAAAAAGAGATGATATGCATAATCATAGTATGTTGGAATTACTTGTTTTGTTTTTTCGATTTGTCTTTTTATATTATAAAGAAAAATAAGTTTTTCTTTTATCTGTCTTCTTTCTAAGGGTCTTCTTTTTATTGTTTTAAAATGATTATATACTTCTATTTTATTTATGCCTGCTTCTTTCCAGAGTGCTTCTATATTTTCTTCTTTACTTTTTTTGGTTGTAAGTGTGTTTAAGAAAAGATCTTTATAAAAGCTATTTGGTAGTGTTACACAATAATTTTTTGCTTGTTTTTCATTTGTGTATAAAAAGGGGATTTTGGTGGCTTCAAGTGATTTTGTGTATCCTCTTTTTCTGTGATAAACTTCTCTTATTGTATGAAGTGTTTGATAATATACTGTATTTATGATAATGGAATCTTCTTGCATGGCACGATAAAATTCATCGTATAAAAAAGAAGCTGTTTGTAAGAAAGTATTGTCTATTTTTTTTCTTTCTTTTATCATTTGATAATAGGTAATTACTTCTTTTCTATATTCTTCTAATATAGGATCTACTTCATATAAAATTTTTCCATTTTGAAATACAGAAAGGAAATACATATTCCCTTCTGTTATATAATCTATTAATTTTTCATTTAGAAAATGGATTCCTAATTCAAAAAATTCAATTGTTGTATTTTCTACTGTATATGCTCCTCTTGTATACGTTTTTCCCAATGTTATAATCATTAAATCAATATCAGAATTGTTATCAGCTATATTATTACATACACTACCATATAAAATAATACCTAATATATCTTTTCTCTTTTTATACTGTTTTTCTTTTAAAAATTGTTCTATTTTCTTATAAACATTTTCCATATTTTTTCCCTTTCGGGATATTATATTATCAAATTTTTATTGTTTCAACAAGCTTTATTTTGTTAAATAAGTAAGAGCTTCATCAAAGGTGGAAACAGCAACTATTTCTATTTTGTAATTTCTTTCTTTTTTTATTTTTAAGGCTTCTTGGTAATTTTCTCCTTTGGGCACTATAAATATATCTGCTTTTTCTTTTACAGCTCCTTTTAATTTAAAAGCAACTCCCCCTATTTCTCCAACATTTCCTTTTTCATCTATGGTTCCTGTTCCTACTATTTTTCTTCCTTTGGTTATATCTTCTTTGGTTAAAGCATCATAGATAGATAAAGATAACATGAGGCCTCCTGATGGACCTGATTCTGTTTTTTTAGTGTGTAATTTTATTTCAGGATCTGTTTTTAGATCTTTCTCTACATTTATCATGATACCAACTTTTGAGATACCTTTTTCTTTTATTATTTTTGCTTCTTTTTCATAGTGCTTATTTTCTTTTTTGACTAAAAAGATTACCTTCTCTCCTTCTTGTTTGGATTGAATAATAGAAAGTATTTGGGCTTTGGAAGTTATGTTTTTTTTATCACAAGCTAATATTTGTTCTCCTATTTCTAAATTGGTTTGGGCTTGTTCATCTATATAAGTTACATAAATGTTCTCTTTTCTTTTTTCTACTTTTTTGTTTGCTTTTTGATACGCTACTTCTATAGCATTTCCATAAGATTCTGTCATGAGTAATCTATCTCTAAAATTCATCTCTTTTATGGTTTCATTGTCATATTTTATTTCCTCTTTCTTTAAGATTTTCCAATCTTTTTGAAAATAAGCATATAGTAAAATGGGGATTGTTGCTTTTTTTTCTGCTACATAGGCTAAATGGAAGGCACCTTTACTTTGATAACTTTCTTTTATAGTAAATTTATCATTTACTTTTATAGCTCCTCCTGGTGTATCTATGTAATAAGGCATAGGAATGGTAAAAAGTACAAATAGAATACCTAATATACATAATAATTTATAATTTTCATTTAAAAATTCTTTCGTTTTGACATATAGTTTATTGATCATATTTTTTCCTCCTTATTTTATCGTATCAAAAGAAAGGTGACTTTATGAAAAAAATTTGGGTAAGTGTTGTTATTATGTTCCTTCTTCTTTTTATTTCTTTTGAAATACTAAATGAATCTTCTTTAATTTTAGCTTCTGTTTCTTTTTCTTTTAAGGTTTGGAAAGAGAATATTTTTCCTTCTCTTTTTCCTTTTTTTGTTTTATCAGAAATTCTTGTCTATTTTGGATTTATTGAATTTGTAAGTGAACTTTTTAAACGAGTAATGAATTTTCTTTTTAAAGTAAAAGGAGAATGTGCTTTTATTTTAATTATGAGTTTAGTATCTGGATTTCCTTCTCATGCTAAATACACAAAGGAATTATATCAAAAGGGTTTTATTGATGAAAAAGAAGCTACTAAAATGCTCACTTTTACTCATTTTTCAAATCCCTTGTTCGTTTTAGGTACTGTTTCTGTTTTATTTTTAAATAATAAAGAGGTAGGTGTTTTGATTCTCCTTTGCCACTATTTAGGGAATTTTATTATTGGTCTTTTGATAAGAAATTATCACCCTTCTTCTCCCTCTTTGGAAAGTTTCTCTTTACATAGAGCTATTTTGAAGATGCATGAAGCAAGAATTTCGAGAAAGGAAAGCTTTGGGGAAATGATTTTACATGCACTCACACATGCGATTGATACCCTTCTTATGATTTTAGGAACCGTTACTCTTTTTTTGGTTTTGACTACTATTTTAAATCATGTATTTTCTTTTTCTTCTTATACACAAAGTATTTTGAATGGTTTTATTGAAATGACACAAGGTCTTAAATATGTAAGTTTACTTACTATTCCTTTAAAATTAAAAGCTATTTTATCTGTTATGATTTTATCTTTTGGTGGTTTTTCTGTTCATATGCAAATAGCAAACATATTAAGTGATACCCCTATTTCTTATTTTCCTTTTCTTACGGCTCGTCTTTTCCATGCTTTTCTTTCTTCTTTTCTTTTATTTCTTTTCTTTGATATTTGGACTTATTTTCTATAAAAAGAAAAAGGCGACTAGCCTTTATGTAACACTTACTACTGTTACATGAGAATTATAAGGATATATAAAATTTACCCCAAATTCTCCGTCTATTAAATTATGTGTTATGGGGATTTCAATGGATAAAATAGAATTATTATAGGAGGGATTACTAATTGTAGTAATCGTTTTTGTTTGGGCTTTAAAAACGCCTACTTTGGTTCCTTTTACTAATTCTGCTTTATAGTTATCAAATGTTAGTGCATTTTCAGCTTGATTATATGAAAGGGTTTTTGTACTTCCATTTAAGAAATTAAATGTTAAACAGCTTTCCCCACAACTACTTATTTCTGTTACTTCATTTTTACTTAATTCATCTTCTAATCTTTTATTAAAATTTGCTTGATTGATTAAAAGCATCGTTTTCATTCCATCTTCTACATATAGATCTTTTAATAAAAGGACAATGTTTAAAAGTAAAACCATTACGATACTAGATAATGAAAAAGATATTAATATTTCTACTAAAGTAAAACCATTTTTTTTCATACATTACCACTTCCTTTTATTTTGATAGATGCGAATGTATTATCATTATATTCTACAGAAATACGGTAAGTTTCTTTTTCTTTATCATAAGGAATATAGCTTATAAAGTCTAGCATCTTTTCCGAGATAGAATCTTTTGTTCTATTTTCTGCCATTTTATATTGTACATTGGTTAAATCTTCTAGAGAAAATAATATTTTTTTTACGCCTAATTTTTGATAAAAAAGGGTACAATATTCTTTAAATGCATCTTCTTCTCCTACTATGGGTGTATAATAGGTGCTACTGCAAGATGTGATATCTACATATCCTTTTGCTGTAGAAAGAACATCTGTTTCTAAGGCTTCTAAATTCATTGTCTGTAAATATTCTTTTATCTTTCCTGCATTATATAATGCATTTGTTGTGTTATATGTAAAGCTTTTTTCATAGCTATTGGAAATGTTTCGCAGTTGTACAAAAAGGAAAACAAGAGTTACACCTACAAAAACACATACAATCAATGTTTCTACTAGCATAAAACCTTTTCTATCTAATTTTCTTTCCAAAAAAGTCACCCCTTTACTCTGTCAAATTTTCTTGAAAATGTCAGTAAAATCATTTTGAGAAAATGTCAGTAGAGTAATTTTTAGATAACATCAAAAGGAAGACCTTTTGATGTTTTAATATTATACTCTAGATAGTTAGTCAAGAG